>JAFASL010000141.1 GCA_019244535.1 Alphaproteobacteria bacterium | reverse complement strand
AGACGCGTCCCACGGAGGTTCGCGTCAGGGCAGGGCACCACGCCCCTTGATCGGAAAGCAACCATACCGTCCTCCCTCTCGGGACCGACCCCACGACGATCTGATGGGTCGGGCTGCCAAAAAGGACGCGTTACGTCGTTGCATAACCACCATGGGCCATAGGCACGTGCGAGTGCGTCGAGAGCCCGATAGATACGCCTATCTGCCGGCGGCGCAAGGGCGAATGCGGAAAAAATGAAGCTTTGATGACGCGCTTTATCCGCGGTGGGCGACGGCGCGTGCCGCACGGCGCTCGGCGAGCGGGATCACGAGACCGGGATGCTGTGCGGCGACCCGCTCCTGCGCCGCCTCGATGATCAGCTTCAATAGGTCGGAGTAGCGCAAGCCGGCCATCTCGGCCATCAAATTGAGCTTGCCGTCCCAGCACCAGCCGGGGTTCGGGTTGACTTCGAGCAATCGGATCTCGCCTCCGGCATCGGCGCGGAAATCGAAGCGCGCGTAGTCGCGGCAACCGAGCCGCTCGAACAGGATATTGGAGTAATCGACGATCTTGCGGCGCGCCTCTTCGTCGAGCCGCGCCTCGCGGTAGCCGATCTGCGTCCAGTAAGGCGAGTCGGGGATCCATTTCGACTCGTAAGGCAGCAGCTGCGGCAATTCGGGATCGAGCCGCGAATAATCGACTTCGAGCGGCGGCAATACGCGATAGCCTTGTCCCGGATTGCCGATGATCCCGATCGAATATTCGGGACCGGTAAGAAATTCCTGGATCAGGATCGGGCAGCCCGGCATCTGCTCGCGCAACCGGCCGAGCCGGGTGATCGCCTCCTCCCAGGTATGAACCACCGCATCCTTGGTGATGCCGATCGATGAGTCGCCGTAATTCGGTTTGATCAACGCCGGAAACACCGACGGGATCGTCGCCGCCAGATCGTCGGAATTGAAATATGTCTCGGCCGGCACCGGCACATCGATCGCCTGCGCGATGCCGCGCACCAACGACTTGTTGTAGCAGAGCCCCAGACAGCTCGGTCCGGCGCCGCTGTAGGGGATATCGAGCGTCTCCAGCAGAGCCGGGACGTGCATTTCCATAAAGGCGTCGTTGTTGAAGCCTTCGTCACAGAAATTGAGCACGAAATGAGGCCGGTTGGCCCGCAAATCGGCGATCAGCGAGGCGTGGTTGTCGAGAAAGCGAAACCTGTAGTCGGGGAGCTCCCGCAGCGCGGTTTTGAGGCGCTCGATCGTCTCGATGTCCTCATCGCCAAAGCGCCCGTTGCGTTTGACCGGATCCGGCAGGCGCGGATCGCCAAGGATCACCGTCACATCAGAGAAGAGCGCGCCCCGGTGCGGCAGCCGCCGGGCGCGGCGCGGCGCCTCGCCGGTCACAAAGAGCCGGTGGGCGACCATTCCCAGATCCTGATTGCGGTGAGAATCCGGCGCCAGCAGGGAGTGGAAGCGGACATTGGCAAACCCGGCGCTCGTCAGCAGCGCTTCCAGCCGCTCCTTTGAATAAAGCCGTTCCGCGTAGAACTGGTCGGCGATGACCCCACGCTCGGCGTGCACCACAACCTCGCGGCTGATCAGCCGGTCGCCGTCTCCAGCGAGGTCGCGTTCGCGGCAGACAAAATGATTCTGGTCGACCCACTCCCATGAGCGCGGCTCGAAATGATGACGCATCCAGTCGCCGTCCATCAGATCCATGACGAGCGAGCCGCCGGAGCCGAGAGCGCGGTTTACCGCCTCCAGCACCGCGAGATCGTCTTCCGGGCGCTCGAAATAACCAAAAGAATTCCCCAGAATGCAGACGCAGTGAAAATCGCCGTCGCCGAGTCGAAACCGTCGCGCATCGCCTTCGTGAAACGACACCTGCAGGTTGCGCTGCTTGGCGCGCTTGCGGGCCAGACGGATCAGATAACGGGAGCGGTCGAGCCCCGTCACATTGGCAAAGCCTCGGCTCGCGAGCTCCAGCGAATGCCGCCCCTGGCCGCAGCACAAATCGAGGATGCGATCGTTGCGCTCGAGCCCGACGCTGCGGATCAGCAAATCGACTTCTTCGGCCGTGTTGCGGTCGTTCTCGATGATGTCGCCGTCGGTTTCGAGGTAGAGCGAGTTGAATAGGGTCCGCCACCAGTCCGACGGCAAATGGCGTTCGAGATCAGAAACAGGCCCCAATGTTCGCGCGCCGATGTGCCTGTCCGGTTCGGCATTATCGAGCGCAGCCGCGGTCGCGCTGGTGTGAGCCGGGTGAGGCCTGCCACCAAGCCTCGAACCGTTGGCTTTCTTCCCCATATCGGTCTACCTCGGTTCTCCGGAAATCAAAAAAGCGGTTTCCCGTTGTGGGTGACCGCCGAGCAAGATGTCCTGTTCGGGAGCGCAGTAACAGCATCGGAGGCGGTCGCGGGCGCGATCTGTACAGGGCATCGGAAAGTTAAATGACAAGCTTGGGAAGGCTTTGGAGAACGGCCGTGCAGGGCCGTAGCAGCAAGGAGCGCATCATCGCTCGGAAAAGTACGGTTTCGGCTTGGCGAACAGAGCAAGTCGGCGAAAAGTTCGGCATAGATGAATTAGGATTCAAGGCTGCTTTTTCTCAGCGGCGATTTGGCCCAGCGGCAGTGCGTTCGATCCGAAAACAGGGATCACCAGCGGTCGTCGGTCTGCGCAAAAAGCCGAATCGGGAATTAAGGAACGGGGCGCAATTCGATCGTGCCGAGGCGAACCCCCTTCACCAGATCGATTATGACGAGCTGTCTTTCGCCCTCAGGCAACATCAGATCGAGGATCAGCCGGTCTGCCCCCGCCGTCATCGCCTCGATGCGGGCGCCGCGCGGAATGTCGATCGGCGGCGCAGCAAAACCCCGTGCGACCGTGGTAGGGGGCCCACCGCGCGAGACTCTGCCGGCGATGACCGCGATCAGGGCGGCAAAGCCGAAAACGAGCATGACCCCCATCACGACCACCAGGATCTTCAGCGCGCGCATGCATTCAGAACTCGGCCCAAAACGCCGGGCCATAAGGTGGGTGCAAACCTAGATCCCCTTGGCGGGCTCGCCCCGGCCATCCACGTCTTCACGCCAGGCCGATCGTAAGGGTCTTCCCAATCAGGGTTATCCCGGTGGATCAGGCGAACTTTCCAGGCACGCGGCCAATGCTTTATGTTCATCTCCCGCTGCTTCGCAGAGAGAAGGTCTGCGTGGTGCTCTGCATAGACTAGCCGAGACAAGCCGTATCGTTTGGTGAAGCCGTCGACTACACCCTCCCGATGTTCCCACACGCGCCGGGTGAGATTGACCGTGCTACCGACATACAGAGTACCGTCATGTCGGTTTGTCAGGATGTAGACCCATCCCGCCATCAAGTATAAAGTCAGCACATAACCGCGTGGTTGCAAAGACCTGGATGGCCGGGCCAAGCCCGGCCAAGGGCAATGCCGTTTACCGATAAGATGATCGCTGTCCGGGCCGGCGAGGCCGATGCCGGGCAGCGCCTCGACCGCGTGCTGGCACGGCATCTGCCGCTGCTGTCGCGGACCAGGCTCAAGCGGCTCATCGAAGGCGGACAGGTGACGGAGGAAGGGACGGTATTGCGCGAACCCTCGCTTCGTGTGCGGCATCACCAGAATTTCGTCGTAATTCTCCCCCGGATTGAGGATGCCGCTCCGGTCGCGCAGCCGATCACGCTCCAAATCCACTTCGAGGATGCACACCTGATCGTCATCGACAAGCCGGCGGGGATGGTTGTCCATCCTGCGCCGGGCAATCCCGACCGCACGCTGGTCAACGCGCTGCTCGCGCATTGCGGCGCGAGCCTCTCCGGCATCGGCGGGGTGCGCCGTCCAGGAATCGTCCATCGCCTCGACAAGGACACCAGCGGCCTGATGGTCGTCGCCAAGACCGAGGCGGCACACCAGGCCTTGTCGCGCGATTTTGCCGCACGCCGGATCCAGCGCGCTTACAGCGCTTTCGTTTGGGGCGTGCCTGCCGCGCCGGCGGGTGAAATTGCAGGCAATATCGGCCGCAGCAGCCAGAACCGAAAAAAAATGGCGGTAGTCGGGGAAGGCAGGGGTAAACCTGCGATCACCCGCTATCGGGTCGAGCGTGCATTCAACACCCATGCGGCGCAAATCGAATGCCGCCTCGCAACGGGCCGCACCCACCAGATCAGGGTACATTGTGCGCATATCGGTCACCCGCTGATCGGCGACCCGGTTTATGGCACCCGCGCGGGTCGATCGCTGGCGCGCACCGGGGCCACAGGTGCACAGATCGCCGCCTTCCCGCGCCAGGCTTTGCACGCCCGGCTGCTCGGTTTCATCCATCCTGTCGGGATGCGGGTTCTCGAGTTCGAGAGCCCTCTTCCGAGCGATCTTCGGGTCCTGACGCGGAGTTTAGAGCGAGTTTAAACTAGACAAAATCACACTATTTTAGTAGGGTATGCGTGTCGGTGGATCGGGGTGCCTCCGCTGGCGTTAGCCGAGCACCGGCCTTCTACGGAGCAACAATCGTCAATGGCTACTCTTTCGGTGCCTTCCATCTCTTCGGAAGGAAACCTGACGCGGTATCTTCAGGAGATCCGTAAGTTTCCGATGCTCGAGCCCGAGCAGGAATACATGCTCGCCAAGCGCTGGAAGGAGCATGAGGATCCGCAGGCCGCGCACAAATTGGTGACGAGCCATTTGCGCCTAGTCGCCAAGATCGCGATGGGCTATCGCGGCTACGGGCTGCCGCTCTCCGAGCTGATCTCGGAGGGTAATGTCGGCATGATGCAGGCGGTCAAGCGCTTTGACCCGGACCGCGGGTTCCGGTTGGCCACCTATGCGATGTGGTGGATCCGCGCCGCTATCCAGGAATATATCCTTCACTCCTGGTCGCTCGTCAAAATGGGCACCACGGCGGCGCAGAAGAAATTGTTCTTCAACCTGCGCAAGCTGAAAGGCCAATTGCAGGCAATGGAGGAGGGCGACCTCTCGCCAGAAAATTTGAAAAAGATCGCAACCGAGCTCGACGTTCCCGAGGCCGATGTCATCAGCATGAACCGGCGCCTTGCAAGCCCGGACCATTCGCTCAATGCGCCGCTGCGGTCGGACAGCGAGGGCGAATGGCAGGATTGGCTCGTCGACGAGAGTGAGAGCCAAGAGACGAAGCTCGGAGAACGCCAGGAACTCGGGCTTCGCCGTGACCTTCTCGAAAAGGCGATGACCCACCTTAACGACCGCGAACGCCACATCCTGACCGAACGGCGCCTGCGCGAGAACCCGACGACGCTCGAGGATCTCTCGCAGCAATATGGCATCTCGCGCGAGCGCGTGCGCCAGATCGAGGTACGCGCGTTCGAAAAGCTCCAGAAGGCCATGAAGGCCGCGGCGATCGAGCGCCGCCTCGTCACGCACTGACAGCTCTGCCGGCCGCGGGCGCCGCATGCTGATAATTCGCTGCAAATAACAGCGAAAAGAGCGAAGTTTGTGCGTTGCGCGAAAATTATGCGTGCCTCGGCGCCGCCTCGGACAGGCGTCCGCCGTGGGTCGGCTCCGGCACCCCAGTGGTCGAAGGCAGGCTCAGCGGCAGCTCCTCGAGCGAACGCACGGCGAGATAGGCGAAGGCCTGCGCTTCGAGCGCATCGCCGTCCCAGCCGACCGCTTCGACCGGGCGCATCGGCGATCCGAGACGGCGTCGCAGCGCATCCATCAGAGCCGGGTTGCGGCGGCCGCCACCGGTCACCAGCCACTCGCGCACCGGCTGCGGAAAATGGCGCGCCGAGGCCGCGACAGCAGCCGCCGTCATCTCGGTCAAAGTGGCAGCCCCGTCCGGTACGGACAGCCCGTCCGGGATCATTTCGCGGAAGTCGTCCCGGTCGAGCGATTTGGGCGGCGGCCGGTCAAAAAACGTCACCCCCAGGAATCGCCGAAGATGGGACTCGGAGACCCGCCCGGCTCGGGCGAGGATGCCGTCAATGTCCGCCGCCCCACCGGTGTGGAGACGCACCCAGTCGTCGATCAACGCATTGCCGGGCCCGGTGTCGAAGGCGAGGATTTCGCCCCCCTCACCTATCCAGGTCACATTTGCGACGCCGCCGACATTGAGCACGGCGAGTGGCTTCGGCAGCGTCGCAGCGAGAGCGGCGTGGAACAGTGGCGCGAGCGGCGCGCCCTCGCCGCCTGCGGCGACGTCGGCCGAGCGGAAATCGGCGACGACGTCAATGCCAAGCCGTCGCGCTAGGCGGGCTCCGTCGCCGATCTGCCAAGTGCGGCGTTCGGCCGGGCAGTGGAGGATTGTGTGGCCATGGAACCCCACGACGTCCACCGCAGGGATCGAATGCTCGCGCAAGAACTGCTCCACGGCGGCGGCATGCAGGTCCGTCAACTCCCGCTCCACCTCGGCTACCGGGCCGACGCCGCCGAGCACCGAACGCAGCCGTTCGCGGAACTCCCGGGAATAGGCGAGCGTCATTGCAGAGCCTGCAATGACGCGGTCTCGGCCGTCGGTCTCGATCGCGGCAAGGTCGATGCCATCGAGCGAGGTGCCGCTCATCATCCCGACGGCGCGCCACATGCGCGGGGAGTGTTGTGGCCCGCCCGGCGCGCCTATGTTAATGGACGCAGCCATGTCGACCCCTCGCTCCTCCTTTCTCGCAACCGCGCTCGAGCGCGGTTTCATCCATCAATGCACTGAGATGGATGCGCTCGATGAGCGTCTGTGTGCCGGCCGGGCTGTAGCCTATGACGGCTTCGACTGCACTGCAGACAGCCTGCATGTCGGCAGCCTGGTCGGGATCATGCTGCTGCGGCTCTTTCAGCGCTGCGGGCATAGGGCGATCGTCCTGATGGGCGGCGGCACGACCCGAATTGGCGACCCGTCCGGCAAGGACGAGGCGCGGCGGTTGCTCGATGAGGCGGAAATCGACCGAAATATGGCGGGCATCCGCAAGATTTTCGCGAAGTTTCTGACGTTCGGCGACGGGCCGAGCGATGCGATGATGGTCAACAACGCCGACTGGCTCGACGAGCTGCGCTACATCCCATTGTTGCGCGACATCGGACGGCATTTCTCGGTCAACCGCATGCTGACACAGGACAGCGTGCGCCTTCGGCTCGAGCGCGACCAGCCCTTGAGCTTTCTCGAATTCAACTACCCAATTCTGCAGGCATACGACTTCATGGAGTTGGCGCGCCGTTTCGATTGCGCGCTGCAGATCGGCGGCTCCGATCAATGGGGCAATATCGTCGCCGGCGTCGAGCTCGCCCGGCGGGCGGAAGGGCGCACCCTGTTTGGCCTGACGACCCCGCTGATCACGAGCGCCTCCGGCGCCAAGATGGGTAAGACGGCTCAAGGCGCGGTCTGGCTGAGTTCTGATAAGCTCTCGACGTACGAATACTGGCAGTTTTGGCGGAATGTCGAAGACGACGATGTCCGACGTTTTCTGCGGCTTTTTACCGAACTGGAGATCGCGGAGATCGAGCGGCTCGAGTGCGGCGACATAAACGAGGCCAAAAAGGCCTTGGCGACGGAAGCCACAGCTCTCTGCCATGGCCGGGACGCCGCGAAGGCGGCAGCCGAAACTGCGCGCGCGGTCTTCGAGGGCGGCGGCAGCGGCAGCGAGCTGCCACAGACGAGCGTGCCTCGCGACAAATTGACTCGCGGGATTCCTGCTTTCGAGCTCTTCAGCCTTTCCGGCCTTGCCGTTTCCAATGGCGAAGCCCGCCGGCTCATACGCGGAGGTGGGGCACGCATCAACGACAGCGTGGTCGAGAACGAGACAACGGCGATCTCGGTCGCCGATCTCGATGCCAACGGCGTGTTGAAGCTCAGCGCCGGCCGCAAACGGCATGTCCTCGTACGGCCGGTTTGATTCGGCAAAACCCGACCTCTGCCGCGGCAGCGCCTCCCGCCTGCAAGGTGGGCGGTTCGTTGACAGGCTTCGGCCCCGCCACTATTTTGCGCCGCGCTTCAGCCGCAAAGTGGCAATTCTCTAGATGAGCGAGCATGAGCCGCCGGATCCATTGGCCGGGCTCGGCGAGCGCATCGACAGGGCTCGGGCGGAGCGTGTGCGCGAGCAGACGGCAGCTGGCGACCGGTCGGCCCTGCAGCAGGGTGTCGGTTTCGGCCTCCGGATTGGCATTGAATTGGTGGTCGCGATTGGGGTCGCGACGGGGCTGGGATGGGCGATCGATCGCTGGCTGGGCACGCGACCATGGGGGATCATCATACTGTTTTTCCTGGGCGTAGCAGCCGGCATGCTCAACGTCTACCGCGCCGTATCGGGCATCAGCGCGCCAGTCGGTTATCGGAGGCCCGACGGGGCCGACCTCGGCGCACGCCCAGACCCCTGGGACGACGACGAGAACTGACGTGGCAATAGAACTTCGACCGCTCGAGCAGTTCACGATCGAGCGCATCATCCCGATCCATATCGGCGGGCTCGACCTGTCGTACACGAACGCGGCGCTGATGATGACGATAGCCGTCGTGTTCGCTACCGCGCTAATGGTGCTCGCCACCCGCCGCGCAGCGCTGGTTCCGGGCCGCTGGCAGTCTCTTGCCGAAATGCTTTACGACTTTGTCGCCGACATGGTCGACAGCAACATCGGACAAGCCGGCCGGCAATTCTTCCCGTTTGTCTTTACGCTCTTCACCTTTATTCTGTTTGCCAATCTCTTGGGGATGATCCCCTACAGCTACACCACGACCAGCCAGATCATCGTAACCTTTGCGCTCGCCGCCGTTGTCTTCATTCTGGTGACGGCGGTCGGCATCATCCGGCATGGGTTCCACTTCCTCAGTCTCTTTGTGCCGCACGGGGTGCCAAAGGTGCTGCTGTTGCTGCTGGTGCCGATCGAGCTCCTGTCCTACTTCATCCGCCCCTTCACGCTCTCGATCCGGCTTTTCGCGAATATGCTGGCCGGTCACACGATGCTGGCGATTTTTGGCGGGTTTGCTGCGAGCATCGGGTTGTTCGCATTCTTCCCCACGGCTATCAATGTCCTGCTGGTCGGCCTGGAATTCCTTGTGGCGGTGTTGCAGGCCTATGTATTCGCCATCCTGACCTGCCTTTATCTGGGCGAGGCGGTTAACCTGCACTGAAATCGTTTCGCCTCACCTTCAACCAACGGAAGACCAAAATGGATCTTGCAGCCGCCAAAATGATCGGCGCCGGCCTCGCCTGCATTGCTCTCGTCGGAGCCGGTGTCGGCATCGGCAATGTGTTCTCGGCGCTGATAAATGCGGTCGCCCGCAACCCGGCCTCGCAAGGCCAGGTGCAGCCCTTCGCATTTCTCGGCTTCGCATTGGCCGAGGCGACTGGCTTGTTCGGTCTGGCGATCGCCTTCCTGATCCTCTTCGTGTTCTGACGGATCCGGCGGAATGCCGCAGCTCGAAGTCTCGACATTTGTCCCGCAGCTGTTCTGGCTCGCCGTCACTTTTGTGATCCTTTACCTGCTGATGAAGGGGATCGGGTTGCCGAGGGTCGGAGGCGCCATCGATGCGCGGCGCCGCCGGATCGATGACGATCTCGCGCGGGCGGCGCAGCTGAAGGCGGAGGCGGAGGCTGCGCTCGCCGCGCATCAGGAAACGCTTGCAAAGGCACGCGCGGAGGCGCAGGCAGCGGTCAAAGAAACGACCGATCGGATGGCCGCTGAAACCGCCGAGCGCCAGCGGCAGCTGAGCGACGCCCTGGCCCGCCAAATTGCCGATGCCGAACGGCAAATCGCGGCGGCGAAAGAGCGTGCCCTTTCCGAAATGCCTGCTGTCGTGACCGAGGTCGCCCGCTCGGTCACCGAAAAGGTGACCGGCTTGGCGCCCGATCCCGCTGGCCTCGCCGCCGCCGTCAACCACGTCCTGGCCGAGCGGGCAAGCTGATGCACCTCTTCGGCGACCCGGAATTCTGGGTCCTTCTAGCCGTCGCGATTTTTCTCGTGGTGGTCTGGAAGCCGATGCGGCGCGCCGTCGTCGGCGCGCTCGACTCGCGCGCCGAGCGCATCCGTCAGGAGCTCGATGCGGCGCACAATCTGCGCGAGGAGGCACAGCGCGCGCTCGCAGCTTACCAGCAGCAACAGCAGCAAGGAGCGAGCGAGGCGCAAGCCATTATCGCGCATGCCAAGGAAGAAGCCGAGCGGATTGCGGCGCAATCGCTCCGCGACCTGGAAGAAGCGCTGCGTCGCCGGCAACAGCTCGCGGAGCAACGGATCGCGCAGGAGGAGGCGAAAGCTCTGGCCGAGATCCGCGCGTTTGCGGTCGATGCCGCAATAGGCGCGGCCCGGCGCGCCATCTTCGCCTCACTCGACGAGCGCCGCGGCTCCGCGCTGATCGATGATGCCATCGCCGAGCTGCCGCGCCAATTGCATTAAGTGCTGTAATACTAAGTCCTGTCGGGGGCGGGCGCTTGGACGCGACCCTTCCAATATCCGCCCCGCCCGCGCCAGAACAGCACTGCCGAGCCCACGGTCGCGGCAACGTAAAAAAGCGCGATCAGCGGGAGCAGCGGCGCGATCGCGCGCGGCGCTTCATAAGCCCGTAAAGTCGGAAGAAACGCGACCGTCATGCCGAGCCAGGCAATCGCGCCACACAGCACCGCCGCCGGCTGCGCCGCAAGCAGCAGCAGAGGGGGCGCCAGATAGGTCAAGACCAGCATCGCCACCGTCAGCACCAGCATGACGGGCGAATAATCGAGCTGGGCGAAGGCGCTGCGCACGACCATGTCCCAGATCGGCCGCACAGCCCGGTATTCACGGATGCTGATCGTCTGCCGGGCTGGGCCGAGCCACACTTGGCCCACCGACTTGACCCGGCGGGCGAGCGCGCAGTCATCGATGATCTCGCCGCGGATGCCGTCGATCCCGCCGATGCGGTCAAGTGTCGAAGCGCGGACCAACATGCATCCGCCAGCCGCTCCCGCGGTGCGCCGGGACGGATCGGCCACCCAGCGTGGCGGATAAAGCTTGAAGAAGAAGAACACGAAGGCCGGGATCAGCAATTTTTCCCAAACACTTCGGCAATGCAGCCTGACCATCAGAGAGGCGAGATCGCAGCCTTCGGTCTCGCAGCGCGATACGAGCTCACGTAAATTGCTTGGGCCGTGCACGATATCGGCATCGGTCAGGAGCAGATAGTCGGGGCGCATCGACAGGGCGGCTTCAACCCCCTGACGCATCGCCCATAGCTTGCCGGTCCACCCGGACGGGACGGGTTTGCCGCGGCAGATCGTCAGCCGCTCCGGGGCCTGTGCTGCTGCCGCAGCGGCGAGGGCCGCTTCGGCGGTGCCGTCGTCGCTCTGGTCGTCGACGAGGACGATGCGGAAGCTGCCGCTGAAATCCTGCGCCAATAACGAGGCGACGGAACGCCCAACCACCTCGGCTTCGTCGCGCGCCGGGATCACCGCGACGACGGATCGCCCGTCAGTATGCGCAGCGAGCGTCCGCGGTCGGTATGGCAGCCACCAGAAACCCCCGCGGAAGAACAGCAGATACACCCAGACAGCGACCGTCGCCGCGCCGATGGCAATCGGCATCAATCGGCTCTATCCGAGCCTAGACCCGAGTTCTTCAGGCCCGCAGAGGCCGGAAGAATTCGCGCACTTCAGCCGCGAGCGCCTCGGGCTGCTCCAGGGCCGCGAAATGACCGCCACGCGGCATGACCGTCCACCGCCGGATGTCGGCATAGGTCCGGGCCGCGAGCGACCGCGGCGGCCGAAGGATCTCGCGCGGGAATTGCGCGTATCCGGTTGGGACATCGATGGTCCGTCCCTCGGGGATCGGCCACGGCCGGTGCATCCGCGCGTAGTAGGGCCAAAACGACGACCCGATCGCGCCGGTGAACCAATAAAAGCTGATATTGGCAAGCAATCTGTCGCGAGGGATCACGCTCTCGACATTGCCGCCGCAATCCGACCATGCGCGGAACTTCTCGGTGATCCACGCAGCGAGGCCGGCCGGCGAGTCGGTCAGGGCAAAAGCGAGCGTTTGCGGCCTCGTCCCTTGGATCCACTGGTACCCGGTTTCCTCCTTGAGCCACGAGGCGAGCTCGCCAAAATAAATCTTTTCTTCGGCACTGGCGTCAGCCCCCGCCTGGTGGTCACGGCGCACCGCGAGAAGGTTGACGTGAATGCCGATCAGCTTCTCGGGATGGGCGTAGCCGAGACGTGAGGCCGTAAAGGCGCCCCAGTCGCCGCCCTGCGCCGCAAAGCGCCTGTAGCCCAGCGTGTCTTGCATCAGTTCCGCGACGCAATCAGCGATCTCTTCGACGCCGAAACGGGCTTGCCCAGGCTTGAACGAGAGGCCGTAGCCGGGGAGCGATGGCGCAACGACGGTGAACGCGTCGGCGGGATCGCCGCCGAAGCTCGCCGGATCGGTCAGGCGGGGGATCAGCTCCAGGAACTCGAAAACCGATCCCGGCCACCCGTGCAACAGCAGCAGCGGGCAAGGCGCTGGCCCTTTCCCGGGCACATGCAAAAAATGCAAATCGATGCCGGCGAGTGGCACCTTGTATTGCGGAAAGGCATTGAGCCGCGCTTCTTCGGCCCGCCAATCGAATGCGCTGCCCCAGTATTCAACCAGTTCCTGCAGGTACCCGACGTCGGTGCCGTAGGCCCAAGCCTCGCCGGGCGCCTGGTCGGGGAACCGGGTGCCCGCGAGCCGCTCGCGCAAGTCGGCGATATCCGTATCCGGAACTCTGAGGGTGAAGGATTGCAACTGGGCCATGGCGTCCTTGCTCCGCTGCGCTCGCGGCAGCACAGCATAGCACCGCGGCGGCAACGGTTCATTGACTCGCGCCCAGAGGGTGGCCGATCCTTTCATGCGGCACGCGCGGAGATCGGCATGGGCATCGAAATTCGTCAGCTTCATCCGTTATTCGTCGGCGAGGTCGGAGAGATTGATCTCGCCCGCCCGCTCGATCCGGCCGGAGTGCGCACCCTCTGGGAGGCGATCGACCGCTACGCCGTGCTGGTGTTTCACGACCAGCGGCTCAGTGACGAGCAATTGCGTGAATTCGCGAGCAGGTTCGGCAAGCTTCAAGATCGGCCGGTCGGCGGCCGAGGGCGGCAAGCGGCGGCTTGCTCTGCCCGAGATCGGCGACACCTCGAACCTCGACGAAGAAGGGCAGCTACGCGGGCGCGACGACCGCAGGCGGCTCGACAGCCTCGGTAACCGCATCTGGCATACCGACGCCTCATACATGCCGGTGCCCGTGGTGCTGGGCATGTTGCATGCCGTCGCTGTGCCGCCGGCCAGCGCATTGGGTGACGGGGAGACCGAATTCGCCGATATGCGTGCGGCCTATGACGCGCTGCCTGAGGCGATGAAGGAGGCGGTCGATCGGCCGACCGCAGAGCACGATGTCTTCTGGTCGCGCGCACAGATCGGCTTCACCGAATTTCTGCCGGGCGAGCGCGAAAAATACCCGGCGTCACGGCAGCGGCTGGTGCGTTGCCATTCCGGCTCGCAGCGCAAATCGCTCTATCTCTCGGCGCATGCCTCTCACATCGTGGGCTGGCCGGTGCCGGAAGGCCGGATCCTAGTGTACGACCTCAACCTGCACGCGACCCGACCGGAATTTGTCTACCGTCACAAATGGCGGGTCGGGGATCTCGTAATCTGGGACAATCGCTGTACGATGCATCGGGGCCGCCCGCATGACGACCGCTTCCCGCGCGACCTGCGCCGCGCGACGACCCTCGATATAGGTTCGACGCTGGACGAAGCTGCTTAGCCGACGACCGGGCCGGTGATCGCCCCATAGACCAGCGGGCGCAGCAGATAGCGATAGTGGAGCCGGTAGGCCGGAGCTTGCAGCATCAGGGTGACGATGAGCTGCTCCGGGTCGATCCAGAAATAAGCGCCTGTCACGCCGCCCCAGTAATATTCGCCGACGGAGCCCGGCAACGCGCACCGGCCGCCGCGGTCCGCACCGCGGAGCCGAGACCGAAGCCGTAGCCTATCTCCGGCACCGGAGCCTGCGCGCCGTCGGACCATAGCCCACATCAGGGGGCAGATGATCGGCGGTCATGTGCTGGATCGCGTCGGGTGCGAGGCGACCGCCGCCGATTACCTGCGGCTCTGCCAGATGTTGCTGAACGGGGGCGAACTCGACGGAACGCGGCTCCTTGCAGCTCAGTTTGCCATCGCCTGCTCGCGGACCTTGGCCTTTGCGAATTCCGGCATCACCTCCGAGGCGAACCACTCGAGCTGTTCGAGGCACACGGCTTTCGGCACGCCGACGGACAAGCTGACCGACACGCGGTCGAGGCCGGGATAGCGCCTTTCGAGGCTCTTCAGGTGCTCGACAACCTGCTCCGGCGAACCGCACAGAAAGCCGCCATTGGCGATCGCGTCCTCGATCCGCGGCAGTTTGGCGTTTGGTGCCCGCTTCGGGTCTCGCATGATCTCGATCTGCTCGTCGGTCAGGGCTCGCACCAGCCGCAATTCACCGAACATCTTCATGTTTTCTTCGTAGTACTTGGCGGCCTCGCGGATTCCCTGCTCGCGGTTTTTCGCAAGATAAAAATGAAACCCGAAACACAGCCGCTCGCCAAGCTCGATGTGCTCGCCGCGCCGTGCATGCGCTTCTTGCCACCCGAGAACCACCTTGTGCATTGCCCCGCCTTCGGCAGAGCCGCCGCCGATCAGTCCCCTGATCCCATGCTTGGCCATGAAATCCATCGCTCGGGCGGTGCCACCCTGGATCGGCTGCCAGCACTCGACCGGAAGCCGCAACGGGCGGGGCACCACGGTCAGCTCCTTTAGCGTGTACCCACGATAGGGCACTTCCGGGGGCAACGTGTAATACTTGCCGCGATGTGAAAACGACTCCTCGTTGAAGGCGCGGAAAATGATATCGACCTGCTCCTCGAACAGCTCGCGATTGGCTGACTGGTCAAGCAGCGGCGATCCGAACGTCTCCACTTCTCTGGTGTGATAGCCGCGCCCAACCCCGAAGATGATGCGCCCGCCGGTCAGAATATCCGCGGTCGCATAATCCTCGGCCAGCCGCAGCGGGTGCCACATCGGAGTGATGTTGAAGCCGCAGCCGAGCTTCAGCTGCTTCGTGACGTGCGCGAGATGCAGCGCCGTCATCAGAACATTTGGGATGCACTCGTAGCCTTCGTGCTGAAAATGGTGCTCGGCCATCCAAAACGCGTTGTACCCGACACGGTCCATCAGCTGCGCCATTGCCTGGGCCTTGTCGAATACGCCGACCAAGTCTTTGTTGGGGAACCGGCGGTCGTTTACTGCGGTGCCGGCATAACCGGCATTGTCCATGTCGATGTGTCCGGCGAACAGGCTGTCGAATTTGGTGATCATGCCAGGTCCTCCACAGGCGATCTCGGATCGTGTCCCGATCGGACATCTTAGACCACCGCTTATTAGTGGCAACCGGCAAACCCGTGCGTTGCCGCCCGGCGTCCGGGGATTACCTTCGATCGACCAACTGGGGAGAGTTTGGAAATGCGGCGTCTTATCCGATCATTGGCGCTGGCCTGTTGCGTCTACAACATCACCGCCGCCGGTGCGCAGGGGGTCGGCAACAGCATCACCGCCGACCACAAGGAAATCGGCAAAGTTCAGGCGCAAATTCAGAAATATGACCAGGCTATAGGGATCGTTGGGCAGCTTAACCGCTTGTCTTCGGGCGTCGAATGCAATGGCGTCTGTTATTTCCCGAGCAGCAGCAAACCGATAGCTTGGAAATGTGATCCGGGCAGGAAATGCGATTTGCGTTGTACGGTCAGCCCGCCGGTCGGCGGGTGCAATTGAGACGGTGCGCCGCCGGCGAAACCAGCGGCGCGCAGCCGTGGTCAGCCCGGCTGGAAGGTCAGGGTCATCGCAGCAATGCCTGCGGCAACGTTAAGCCCGGTTGTGCCCTGGATACTGACGGGCTGCAGTGCGATCGAGTTGCCGGAGCCCCCAATCAGCACGTTGGCGCCGAGCCCGACCCCAACCGTCGCGCTCGCAGTAGCGCCACCAAAGGTTCCCGCGAGCGATCCCGGCGCAATATTGGCAGTCGGCGCGACTACCGTCCAAATCAGTACCCCGCCTGCTACGTAGCCGATATCGACACCGAACCTGTCGATCGACCCGACGTAATGTTCAGGAGGGCGGTTGGCCGGCGCGAAGGTGCAGTTTATCGCCCGTGAAGAGCCGAAGATGAACCCGAAGCCCCCAGCCACATTGCAAGTCAACGCGCCAACCTGCACGCCGCCGCCCTGCGCTTGCGCCGGGGTCCCGAGGATCAAGATGCCGGCGGCCGAGCCGAGGGCGCAGATCGCAATCGCGATTTTCTTGAACATTCCATCAACCTCCTGCTTGCCAGTTCCGCTGGGGCTAAGCCAAAACAGCCGGTCATATAGCGTGGTTCCGCCGCGCGATGCTATGGTTTAATTTACCTACCGGTTCGCCAGCCAGACGGTCCTCGACCTTACGTTTCGAGGGAAAATGCTCGGCCGGAAGCACGCGACCTCGGTCGATGGGCGCTAGGTCAGATCGGGGCGCCTCGCCAGGTGAGGTTTTGAAATAGGTGGTCATTGTCACAATTAATCCGCTCGCGCCGGCGGCGATTTTTTGGAACAATCGACTCCTGCGGTCCGAACGGGCCGTGAATCGACTCGACAGGAAACTGACTTGATCAGAGATAGGAATTTCCGTCAGACCCGGCGCCGCGATTTCGACGACGACGGCTATGACCCGCATCTCCGCGAATTTGGCGGTGCCCCGCGTTTCAGCCAGCCGCGTTTCGAAGCGCCATCGGGCCCGCCGGTGCGTGCCGTCGTAAAATGGTTCAAACCCGAGAGAGGCTTCGGGTTTGTCGAGCTGTCGGACGGCTCGGGGGACGCGTTTCTCCATGCCAGCGTGCTCGAACGCAACGGCATCACTGCGGTGCAGGCGGGTGAAACCCTCGAACTGCGCGTGGCGCCAGGCCAAAAGGGGCCGCAAGTCACCGAGATCCTCAGTGTCGACAGCAGCACGGCAACGCCCCCCGCCGCGCGGCGGGCCGCGTACCCGTCAGCCGGCCGGGTGGCGACGTCCACCGAACCCACGGTTGAGGAAGCCGGCACGGTGAAGTGGTTCAATGCGCAAAAAGGGTTCGGCTTCATCGTGCGCGACGAGGGCGGGAAAGATGCCTTCGTGCACGCCTCGGTGCTTGAGCGGTCCGGCGTTGCGACCTTGAATGAAGGCCAGCGGGTGCTGATCGACATTGCCGAGGGACGCAAGGGCCCCGAAGCCGTGCGGGTCCGCCTCGCTTAGACAAAAGCGCGGGGCGATAGCCCACTATGGGGAGGGCCGCTTGGATTTCGGTGCGGCCATGCTCCTCACCGAAGGGTCGATGGCGACCGGAGAATTCGCGCCGGCGCTTGAAACGCGCCGCTTCGAATCCGGGCGGTCAGGACCGGATACGGCCCTCCGGCAGGCGGTTGCGTCGGCCCCTCAGGCGGCGTTTCTATCCAAGAGCTCGATATGGACATTCTGCGGGCCGCGAAGAAAAGCGATCCGCACCCCGGGCCTGATGGTTTTTGGCTCAACAGTAAATTCGGCGCCTTTTTCTTTCAGTTCCGCTACGACCTGATCGATCCCCTCGACCCGCAGACCTATATGCTCGAGCCCGAGATAAGGCGGTTCGGGCGGTGCGGCGACGGCCTGCTCTGCCGGGACCTGCGCGATGAAGACAGCCACACCTCCGAGATTGAGATCGAGACGCGGTCTGCCGTCCGACTGTACCGACCGAATGATCTCGGCGCCGAACATGTCGGCGTACCAGCGGGCGGTTGCCTCCGCGTCCGGGCTGCGCAAATGAATGTGGTCATAGGTAAAGACGGTCATGCGTTCTCCTTCGATCCGAACAGCGCGCAACTCTAGGCCCGGGCCGATCGTAATGCCAACCGGGTCATACGGGTTACAAACGGTTGGCAGCCGCCACAAATAGTGGGGTATCGGCCGAAAACCGGAATTTCTATAACTGCGCCGTTTCTGGCGGCGGGTTTGATCTCCGCTGCGACGAGGAGGCGTAAATGCTGCGGGCCCTAGTTTTCCTGGTTGGCGCGATTGCTGTTACCGGCAACCCCGCGGCGGCCGCAAGCCGGTGCGACCGGCTGCTCGAACTATTCGGCCGTCAGATCACGGACGCGAGCTGCGTCGACAGCGCTGACCTCACCACAAAGAATACCGCAACGACACCGGCAGACAATTCGCTGCCGGGTTTGCCGCCCTTCGCCTTTACGCCGCAGACTGACCGCGCGGTCATCTCGCCCAGCGCGCCGAACCGCACGCCGATCACTAAGGTGGTGCCGGGTGTTCAGCTCAACGGACGTCTCGTCGACGATCCGGCCGGGCAGGCTCGAATTCTCTTTCGGTTCCCGAACCAGTGGAACGGCAAGCTCGTCGTCGCCGGCTCATCGGGAACGCGCAGCGAGTTCAACGGCGATTTCGCATGGAGCGACTACGTATTGCAAGAGGGCTACGCCTATTTGTCGCAGAACAAGGGTGTTCTCAATTTCTATCTGACAACGGCGGCCGATCCCCTGGGTTGCCGGCTGAACCCCGCCTCGACCATCTTTGTCCATTTCTACGCCAACGACCCCGGCCAAGAGTTTACGCGGTGGACCGGTTTCATGATCGAGGCGGCACGCATCGGAAAGAATGCCGTGACTGCCAATTACGGCCGCTCGGCGAGCCGAACCTACGCGGTCGGGACTTCGAACGGCGGCTACCAGGTGCGGCGGGCTCTTGAGACCGCACCGGAGTTGTTCGACGGCGGCGTCGACTGGGAAGGGACTTACGTAGACCCGGTAGGGCCCAACATCTTGAGCGCACTGCCCCCGGCAATCCTCAATTTCCCCGACTATGTAGCATCCCTCTACAACCCGAACAGCACCGCCGCCGAGAACATTGTCTTGGCCGGTTATCCGCCGGATATCGTCTCCGGGTCGAACTCCCTGTGGGGCCTCTATTGGGCCCAGTTCTGGGAAGTCACTCTGTGCCAGTGGCAGAAGCGGCTCGATCCCAGTTATAATACCTACGTTTCGGGTACCGGCACCTACAGCTACGTAGACCGGCTGTCGGTCTCGGACGTCGGGGCCCAGCTTTCCGCGATTGCAACAACCGGCGACATCGGCAAGCCGCTGATCACGGTGGCCGGGACGATGGACGCGCTGTTGCCGATCAACCTGAACGCCCGCGCCTATGCGCGCGCGGTCGCCGCGGCCCAATCGGGAGAGGACCGGGGCGGCCTTGACGGGGGCGGCAACAAGCCGCGCCCGGCGTATCGGCTCTATGAGGTGCAGAACGGCAATCACATCGAGACCTACAAGGACACCTTTCCGCAGCTCGAGCTGATCCAGCCGCACGCGCAGCACGCTTTTGACCTGCTGGCCGATTCGGTCGAGCATGGTTCGACGCTCCCACCGGACCAGTGCATTCCTCGCGGCGGCTCGATTGCGACGTCGCCGATCCAGCCCGGGCATTGTGCCAATCTGTTTGTCGGACCGTGAGTTCTCGCCCGCTCGCTGCCAGCATTGAGAGCCGCGCCTCCTGGGTCGCGGCGATGATCACGCTCGCCATCCTTTCGTTTTCCTACGGCGCGCCGCTTGTCGTCGTCGTGGGATTGAAGCCGATCGCCGCGTCCCTCGGTACCGACCGGTCGGTCGTGGCGTTGGCCGCCTCGCTCGTTTGGCTCGGTACCGGCTTTGGCGGGATTTTCATGGGGCGGATCGCCGAC
>JAFASL010000151.1 GCA_019244535.1 Alphaproteobacteria bacterium | reverse complement strand
GCCGCGATCTCGAAAGCGAGCACGCTCGAATCCACATCATGGAAGGCGCCATCGATCAGCGTCGCCTGCAAATCGATCACCGGGAAACCGGCGAGCACGCCGGTTTCGGTCGACGCCTTCAGCCCCTTCTCGACCCCAGGCACATACTCCTTTGGCACGGCGCCCCCGACCACCGCATTTTCGAAGGCGAAGCCGGACCCCGGCGGTAATGGCTCGAAACGCAGCTTGACGCGCGCGAACTGGCCGGCGCCTCCAGTCTGCTTCTTGTGAGTGTAATCGACTTCCGATGCGCGGGTGATCGTCTCCCGGTAGGCCACCTGAGGCGCGCCGACATTGGCGTCCACCTTGAATTCACGCTTCATGCGGTCGACGATGATCTCGAGGTGCAACTCGCCCATCCCTTTGATCACAGTCTGGCCGCTCTCGTGGTCGACCGTGACGCGGAACGACGGGTCCTCGGTCGCGAGCCGGGCGAGCGCCTGGCTCATCTTCTCCTGGTCACCCTTGGTCTTCGGCTCGACCGCGATCTCGATGACCGGCTCGGGGAATTCCATCCGCTCGAGCACAACCGGATCGCCCGGGTCGGACAAGGTATCACCCGTCGTTGTGTTCTTGAGCCCCGCTAACGCGACAATATCTCCGGCGCGGGCCTCCTTGATGTCCTCCCGATGGTTCGCATGCATCTGCAGCATGCGGCCGATCCGCTCGCGGGAACCTTTGACGCTGTTCAGCACCTGACTGCCCGCGGTAACGACCCCGGAATAAATACGGACGAAGGTCAGCGAGCCGACAAAGGGATCGCTCATGATCTTGAAGGCGAGGCCGGCAAACGGCTCGTCGTCCGAGCAGCGGCGCACGACCGGTTCGTTCGAGCCGACCTTGATACCGTTGATCGCCGCGACATCGGTCGGGGCCGGCAAGTAATCGATCACCGCGTCGAGCAGCGGCTGCACTCCCTTATTTTTGAACGCGGAACCGCATAGTACCGGAACAAAAGCCCCGCCGATCGTTCCCTTGCGAATGCAATGCTTCAGCGCCTCTTCCTCAGGCTCCTCGCCGCCGAGATAAGCTTCGAGCACCGCATCATCTTGCTCGACCGCGGCCTCGACCAACTTCGTCCGCGCAGCCTTGGCCTCTTCGATCATATCGGCCGGGACATCGACAATGTCGAACTCTGCACCGAGCGTCTCGTCGCGCCATTTGATTGCACGAAAGCCAACGAGGTCGACGATGCCGACAAAATCGCTCTCGACCCCGATCGGCAGTTGCAGCACGACCGGCCTGGCGCCCAGCCGATCGTCAATCATCGCCACGCATCGGGGGAAATCCGCCCCGATCCGATCCATTTTGTTGACGAAGCAGATCCGCGGGACACCATATTTGTCGGCTTGCCGCCAGACGGTCTCCGATTGCGGTTCGACACCGGCAACAGAGTCAAACACGGCTACGGCTCCATCGAGCACCCGTAGGCTGCGTTCCACCTCGATCGTGAAATCGACGTGGCCGGGCGTATCAATGATGTTGATACGATGGTCGGCCCAAAAGCAGGTCGTTGCGGCCGAAGTAATCGTGATGCCGCGCTCTTGCTCCTGCGCCATCCAGTCCATGGTTGCGGTGCCTTCGTGCACCTCGCCCATCTTATAGGCGCGCCCGGTATAGTAGAGGATGCGCTCGGTGGTCGTGGTCTTGCCGGCATCGATATGGGCCATGATGCCGATGTTTCGGTATCGCTCGAGAGGTGTCGTGCGTGCCATCAAAGCAACTCCGCCAGCGCCACGCGAGGCGGGCGCTCTAAAGAAATTGTGTCCCGGCCGTGGTCGGCTTTGTCGCTTACCAGCGGTAGTGCGAAAAGGCCTTGTTTGCATCGGCCATGCGATGCGTATCCTCCCGCCGCTTCACAGCGGCACCGCGATTGTTGGCGGCATCGAGCAGTTCCCCGGAAAGCCGCTCCTCCATCGTGTTTTCCGAGCGCCCGCGGGAACTGGAAATCAGCCAACGAATGGCGAGTGCCTGGCTACGGTCGGTCCGCACTTCGACCGGCACTTGGTAGGTCGCGCCGCCGACGCGCCGGGACCGTACCTCGACCGCCGGCCGGACATTGCCGAGCGCGTCGTGGAACACCCGAAGGGGGTCTTGTCCACTGCGCCTGGCGACGCGGTCGAGAGCACCGTAGACGATCCGCTCCGCGACCGACTTTTTCCCCTCATACATCAAACAATTCATGAACTTGGTTAATACGCTGTCGCCGAACTTGGCGTCAGGCAAAACCTCGCGTTTGACCGCAGCGCGACGGCGCGACATGGCGATCTTCCCTATTTCGGGCGCTTGGCGCCGTATTTCGATCGGCGCTGCCGGCGGTCCTTGACACCCTGTGTGTCAAGTGTGCCTCGGATTATGTGATACCGCACCCCAGGAAGATCCTTGACCCGTCCGCCGCGGATCAAGACAACAGAATGCTCCTGCAGATTGTGTCCCTCGCCTGGGATGTAACTCGTCACCTCGAAACCGTTGGTCAGCCGAACCCGCGCGACTTGGCGCAATGCGGAATTCGGCTTCTTCGGCGTCGTCGTATAGACGCGAGTGCACACCCCACGCTTTTGCGGGCAGGCTTCCATCGCGGGAACCTTGTTGCGCGCCACCTCCGGCCTCCGCGGCTTGCGGATGAGCTGGTTTATCGTCGGCATCGTCACGTCCTCGTCAAGCACGACAACCGCCCGGGGCGATCCGCGCCACCGGGCGATGAACTTCATACCTAATTTCTTGCACGCCCCCTCACTGAGGCGTCGAGCCAGGAGCCTAACAAGAGCTGCGTCTAGGTGGCTTCCTACGGCCAGCCCTTAACAGGTCAATATTACTAGTGATCCAAGCCAAGCCGGTCAAGTGCCCTTGCCGGGAGAAGGTGATCTTATTTAGTCGCCGGCTTTGGCTCCTCCCCAACCCGCGGGCGGGCCAATGAATGGAGAGGAAGCCGCGACCGGATGCCTTGCCGCCCGCCGCCGATACGGCCCTAAAACGGTTATGCCGTCTGCTTTTCGGCTTCGACGAGAGGCGTGGCCTCTTCCTCACTGGCTGCCGCCATCGCGGCAAGCTCGCGATCGCGTTCGGCGGCCACCTCACGCAGCCGTGCAATAACGCTGCCGGTCCCCGCCGGGATCAGTCGTCCGACGATGACATTCTCCTTGAGCCCCGTCAGCGCATCAATCCGTCCGGAGACCGCCGCCTCGGTCAAGACGCGCGTCGTCTCCTGGAAAGACGCGGCCGAGATGAACGAGTTCGTCTGCAAGCTGGCTTTGGTGATACCCTGCAAGACGGGGCGTGCCTCGGCCGGCCGCAGCCCGTCGCCCTCGACCTTCGCGTTCTCGAGCTCGAATTCGAAGCGGTCGACCTGTTCGCCGGCCAGGAAGGTGGTATCGCCCGGATCGGCGATTTCGACTTTCTGCAACATTTGGCGAACGATTACCTCGATGTGCTTGTCGTTGATCCGCACCCCCTGCAGCCGGTAGACCTCCTGGATTTCATTGATGAGGTAGCTCGCGAGCTCCTCGACCCCGAGGATCCGCAGGATGTCGTGCGGCACCCGGTTGCCGTCCATCAGAAGGTCACCCTTCTGGATGTAATCGCCCTCCTGCACGCTGATGTGCTTGCCTTTCGGGATCAGGTATTCGACCGATTCCTTGTCGCCCTCGGCCGACGCCACGATGATGCGCCGCTTCGCCTTGTAGTCCTTACCGAATTCGACCCGACCCTCGCTCTCGCTGATAATTGCGAAATCCTTCGGCTTGCGAGCCTCAAACAGCTCCGCGACACGCGGCAGGCCGCCGGTAATGTCGCGTGTCTTGGATGATTCGCGCGGAATGCGGGCCAGAACGTCGCCGGCCTTAACGTGTGCTCCATTGTCGACCGAGAGAATCGCATCGACTGACATGAAGTAGCGCGCCTCAAGCCCATTGGCCAACGTCAAGACCTCGCCATTCTCATCGCGCAGTGTGATCCGCGGCCGCAAATCGCTGCCGCGCGGCTGCTGTTTCCAGTCGACAACGACCTTGTTGGAAATACCGGTCGCTTCGTCCAAGGTCTCCCGCATCGACAGACCCTCGATGAGATCGACGTAATGCGCGATCCCGTCCTTCTCAGTGATGATCGGGATCGTGTACGGGTCCCACTCGACCAGCCTATCGCCGCGCTTGACCTGGGCTCCATCATCGGCCAGCAGCCTGGCCCCGTAAGGCACCCGATGCCGTGATTTCTCGCGGCCTGCCTCGTCGAGCACGGCAATTTCGGTGTTACGGCCCATCACGACGGGAATGCTCGCCGTATTGATCACGACGTTGCGGTTCTTCACCTCGATCGTGCCGTCAAACGCAGCCTCAACCGAAGATTGCTCGGCGCCGCGCTGCGCAGCCCCACCGATGTGGAACGTCCGCATTGTCAGCTGAGTGCCGGGCTCGCCGATCGATTGGGCGGCAATGACGCCGACCGCTTCGCCGATATTGACGACGGTGCCGCGAGCAAGGTCACGCCCATAGCATTTCCCGCAGACGCCGATGCGCGATTCACAAGTCAGCACCGAGCGGATCGGCACCGCGTCGATCCCGGCCCGCTCGATCTGCTCGATCGCATCCTCGTCGATCAGCGATCCCGCCGGCAGCACGACTTCCCCGTTCAGCGGGTCGAGGATATCGACCGCCGCGGTGCGCCCGAGGATGCGGTCGGCGAGGGGTGCAATAACTTCACCGCCGTCAACGACAGCGCTGGTTGTCAGGCCGCGCGTGGTGCCACAATCCTCTTCGGTGATGATCGCGTCCTGCGCGACATCGACGAGGCGTCGGGTCAGATAACCGGAATTCGCGGTCTTCAGCGCCGTGTCCGCGA
Source organism: Alphaproteobacteria bacterium (assembly GCA_019244535.1). Taxonomy (GTDB): domain Bacteria; phylum Pseudomonadota; class Alphaproteobacteria; order ATCC43930; family CGMCC-115725; genus AP-15. The sequence goes on along the minus strand of JAFASL010000151.1, from coordinate 10,179 downwards.
GGCCCTTGCGCGCGCCGTGCGTCGAGTTGAAGTACTCCAGCACAGTCAGGCCCTCTTTGAAGTTCGAGATAATCGGGGTTTCGATAATCTCACCCGACGGCTTCGCCATCAGGCCGCGCATGCCCGCCAATTGCTTGATCTGCGCCGCTGAGCCACGCGCCCCGGAATCCGACATCATCCAAACGGAGTTGACTGGTTCGCCGCGCTGCGGCTCGCGGATTTTCTTGAGCATCTCGTCGGCGACACGGTCCGTGCAGCGCGACCACACGTCGACGACCTTATTGTATTTCTCGCCTTGGGTGATAAGGCCGTCCTGGTACTGCTGCTCGTATTGCTTGACCTGCTCCTGCGCCTCGCCCACCAGACGACGCTTCTCCTCGGGCACGATCAGATCGTCTTTGCCGAAGGAAATGCCGGCCTTACAGGCCTGCTGAAACCCGAGCGCCATCAGGTGATCGCAGAAGATCACGGTCTCCTTCTGACCGCAGTGACGATACACCTGATCGATGACGTTGCTGATCTCTTTCTTGGTTAGCAACGTGTTTATCAGATCGAAGCCGATCGCGGGGTTGCGCGGCAAAATTTCCGATAGCAGCATCCGGCCAGGTGTCGTCTCGACCCGCTGCATAACCGGCTTGCCGTCGGCATCGACGGTGTGGAAGCGCGCCTTGATGCGGGCGTGCAGCGAGACCGCCCTGGATTCGAGAGCCTGCTCGATCTCGCCGATACTGGTGAACAGCATCCCTTCGCCCTTTTCCCCCGGGCGCTCCATCGTGATGTGGTAAAGCCCGAGGACAATGTCCTGGGACGGCACGATGATTGGCTTGCCGTTGGCCGGGCTCAGGATGTTGTTGGTGGACATCATCAGAACCCGCGCTTCGAGCTGCGCTTCGAGCGACAGCGGTACATGCACGGCCATCTGGTCGCCGTCGAAATCGGCGTTGAACGCGGTACAGACCAGCGGGTGCAGCTGGATCGCCTTGCCTTCGATCAGAACCGGCTCGAACGCCTGAATTCCTAGCCTGTGCAGAGTCGGCGCGCGGTTAAGAAGGACGGGGTGCTCTCGGATCACCTCCTCGAGAATGTCCCAGACCTCCGGCCGCTCCTTCTCGACCATGCGCTTGGCGGCCTTGATCGTGCTCGCCAGGCCGTAAAGCTCGAGCTTCGAATAGATGAAGGGCTTGAACAGCTCGAGCGCCATCTTCTTCGGCAGCCCGCACTGGTGCAGCTTGAGCTCCGGGCCGACAACGATGACGGAGCGGCCCGAATAGTCGACCCGTTTGCCGAGCAGGTTCTGCCGGAACCGGCCCTGCTTGCCCTTCAGCATATCCGACAGCGACTTCAGCGGCCGTTTGTTGGCGCCCGTAATGATCCGTCCGCGCCGGCCGTTATCGAACAGGGCGTCCACCGCTTCCTGCAGCATGCGTTTCTCGTTCCGCACGATGATGTCGGGGGCGCGCAGTTCCATCAGTCGCTTCAACCGATTGTTACGGTTAATGACGCGGCGATAGAGGTCGTTCAGATCGGAGGTTGCGAAGCGGCCGCCATCGAGCGGCACGAGCGGCCGCAATTCGGGAGGAATTACCGGGACAACCTCAAGGATCATCCACTCGGGCCGGCTGTTGGATTCGATAAAAGCCTCAACGAGCTTCAGCCGTTTGACGAGCTTTTTGCGGCGCGCTTCCGAGTTGGTGTCGCGCAGCTCGTCGCGCAGCCTTTCTTTCTCTTCGCCGAGATCGATCGCGGACAACATCGTACGCAGCGCCTCGGCGCCGATCGAGGCAGTGAACTGATCGTCGCCATAATCGTCCTGCGCTTTCAAATATTCTTCTTCGTTCAGTAGCTGACGCTGCTTCAGTGGGGTCAGCCCCGGCTCGATGACAACATAGTTCTCAAAGTAGAGGACCCTTTCGAGATCCTTCAATGTCATATCGAGCAATAGTCCAATACGGCTCGGCAGCGACTTCAAGAACCAGATATGCGCGACAGGCGACGCGAGTTCGATATGGCCCATGCGGTCGCGCCGGACCTTGGAGAGGGTTACCTCGACGCCGCACTTTTCGCAGATGATCCCACGATACTTCATCCGCTTGTACTTGCCGCACAAGCACTCGTAATCCTTGATCGGTCCGAAGATCCGAGCGCAAAACAACCCATCGCGCTCCGGCTTGAAGGTCCGATAATTGATCGTCTCAGGCTTTTTGATCTCTCCGTAAGACCACGAGCGAATGCGTTCCGGGCTGGCGATCGAGATCCGGATCTGATCGAAGCTCTGCGTCCCGCTGACTTGGCCAAAGATGTTCATCAATTCGTTCATCAACGACCCCTTTCGGTCACTAACGCAGTCGCGCCTGGGATACCCGGAACTGCCCGCAAGGGCCGGCCGTCCCGGGAGGGCACCCGGGACGATGGGCTGCTGCCCAGACGCCCCGGACCCCCGCTTTCGCGGGGGTGACGATCAAAGCAAAACGACATACGGCGGCAGTTCTCAGTAGCCGCGCTGCTCGAGTTCGACGTTGAGGCCGAGCGACCGCAACTCCTTCACCAAGACGTTGAAGGACTCGGGGATGCCGGCCTCGAAATTGTCATCGCCACGCACGATCGCCTCATACACCTTAGTTCGGCCGGAAACGTCGTCGGACTTGACCGTCAGCATCTCCTGCAAAGTGTATGCCGCACCGTACGCTTCAAGGGCCCAGACTTCCATCTCCCCAAAGCGCTGTCCGCCGAACTGTGCCTTGCCGCCGAGCGGTTGCTGCGTGACGAGGCTGTAGGGGCCGATCGACCGAGCGTGGATCTTGTCGTCGACTAGATGGTGGAGCTTCATCATGTAGATGTAGCCGACTGTTACCGGACGGTCGAACGCCTCACCGGTGCGCCCGTCGACCAGCGTCACCTGGCCTGAGGACGACAGGCCTGCGCCCTCCAGCATCGCGACGATATCCTCCTCCCGCGCACCGTCGAACACCGGGCTTGCAACCGGCACGCCGTGAGCAAGGTTGCCTGCCAGTTCCATCAGATCCGCGTCCGGAAGACCAGTGATTTCAGCCTTTTGTTCGTCCTGGTACATCTCGCCTACGAGGTTGCGCAGTTCCCCGTCGGCCGCGCCCCGCTGAACTTTGGCGAGTACGTCGCCGATGCGCCGGCCGAGCCCGGCCGCCGCCCAACCGAGATGTGTCTCCAAGATCTGGCCGACATTCATGCGGCTCGGCACCCCGAGCGGGTTCAACACGATGTCGACTGGTATTCCATCTTCGAGATAGGGCATGTCCTCCGCCGGAACGATGCGCGAGATGACCCCCTTGTTGCCGTGCCGTCCGGCCATCTTGTCACCGGGCTGCAGCTTGCGCTTCACGGCGACAAAGACTTTGACCATCTTCATCACGCCGGGAGGCAGCTCGTCGCCGCGCTGCAGTTTCTCGACCTTGCTCTCGAAACGCGAGGTCAGCGCCGCGATGGCGTCCTCCAGCTGCTTCTTCAATCCCTCGATATCCGCCATCCTGGCGTCGTCACGGATCGAGATTTGCCGCCACAATGCCGGCGGGTGCTCAGCCAGAACCTCTTCGGTGATCTCGATTCCCGACTTCATGCCCCTGGGACCGCCCACCGCAGTCTGGCCGAGCAGCAATTCCTTCAACCGGGCGGCAAAGCTCCGTTCGAGGATCGCGCGCTCGTCATCGCGGTCCTTCGCCAGCCGCTCGATTTCGGCCCGCTCGATTGCAAGCGCCCGTTCGTCCTTGTCGACGCCCCGCCGCGAGAATACCCGCACTTCGACGATCGTCCCCGAAACTCCAGGCGGCAGGCGCAGCGAGGTGTCGCGGACATCGGATGCCTTTTCGCCGAAGATCGCGCGCAGCAGCTTTTCTTCCGGCGTCATCGGCGATTCGCCCTTCGGGGTAACCTTGCCGACCAGGATGTCCCCGGGTTTAACCTCGGCGCCGATATACACGATCCCGGCCTCGTCGAGGTTCTTGAGCGCCTCCTCGCCGACATTCGGAATGTCTCGAGTGATCTCCTCCTGACCGAGCTTGGTGTCGCGCGCCATCACCTCGAACTCTTCTATATGGATCGAGGTGAACACGTCGTCGGACACGATCCGCTCCGAGATCAGGATCGAATCCTCGAAATTGTAGCCGTTCCACGGCATGAAGGCGCACAGCACGTTGCGCCCGAGAGCCAGCTCACCGAGCTGGGTCGACGGACCATCAGCGATGATGTCGCCGGCCATCACCTGGTCCCCCACTTTGACGAGCGGGCGCTGAGTGATGCAGGTGTTCTGGTTCGAACGCTGGAACTTGAGCAAATTGTAGATATCGACACCAGAAGCGGCCGTTGAAGTCTCCTCGGTCGCGCGAACGACAATGCGGGTTGCGTCAACTTGGTCGACGACTCCCGAGCGCCGGGCGATGATCGTGACCCCGGAATCCCGGGCGACAGTCTCCTCCATGCCAGTGCCGACAAGCGGCGCCTCGGCGCGAATCAGCGGCACCGCCTGGCGCTGCATGTTGGAGCCCATCAGGGCACGATTGGCGTCGTCGTTCTCAAGGAACGGGATTAGCGCCGCGGCAACCGAAACCAGCTGCTTCGGCGAGACATCGATCAAGTCAATGTCTTCCGGGCGGGTCATCACGAAGTCCCCGCCTTTGCGGCAATTTGTCAGATCCGCGGTGATCCGGCCTTCCGCGTTGGTCTCGACATTGGCCTGCGCGATCGCATAGCGGCCCTCGTCCATCGCCGATAGGTAGACGACCTCGTCGGTGACCCGGCCCTTCACCACGCGGCGATAAGGGCTCTCGATAAAGCCGTATTGGTTGACTCGGGCGTAAGTCGCCAAGCTGTTGATCAACCCGATATTTGGGCCTTCCGGGGTTTCGATCGGGCAGATCCGGCCGTAATGCGTCGGGTGCACGTCGCGTACTTCAAAGCCGGCGCGCTCGCGCGTGAGCCCGCCTGGGCCCAGTGCCGACAGGCGCCGCTTGTGCGTGATCTCCGAAAGCGGGTTGGTCTGGTCCATGAACTGCGACAGCTGCGAGGACCCAAAGAACTCGCGCACGGCCGCCGCCGCGGGTTTTGCGTTGATAAGGTCGTGCGGCATCACCGTGTCGATCTCGACCGAGCTCATGCGCTCGCGGATCGCCCGCTCCATGCGCAACAGGCCTACGCGGTACTGGTTCTCCATCAACTCGCCGACCGAGCGGACTCGACGATTGCCGAGATGATCGATGTCGTCAATCTCGCCACGCCCGTCCTTCAAATCGACCAACGTCTTCAGGATGGCCAGAATGTCGGCCTTGCGCAGGGTACGCACCGAGTCGTCGGTCGCCAGATCGAGCCGGGAGTTCATCTTGACCCGGCCAACCGCAGACAGGTCGTACCGCTCCGGGTCGAAGAACAGGCTGCTGAACAACGCTTCGGCGGTTTCCAGGGTCGGTGGCTCGCCCGGGCGCATCACGCGATAAATGTCGATCAGCGCGTCCTCGCGGGTCGCGTTCTTGTCGAGGGCCAGCGTGTTGCGACTGTAAGGACCGACGCTGACGTGATCGATGTCCAATACCGGCAACTCGTCAGTGCCGCTGACGGTCAGTTGTGCCAGCGCGGCGGCAGTAATCTCATCGCCCGCCTCGAAGTATACTTCGCCCGTTTGCTCGTTGATGAGGTCGGAAGCGAAATACCGCCCGACAAGCTCTTCCTCCGGGACGAGAACAGCAGTCAGCCCCTCCTCACGCAACCGCCTGGCGACGCGCGGGGTCATCCGCTCGCCCGCCGCCAAGGCGACCTCACCGGTCCGGGCGTCGAGCAGATCGCTCGTCAGCTTGCCTTTGAAATTCTCTTCTCTGAACGGCGTCATCCAGCCCTGATCGCCCCGCCGGAATACGATCGTTCCATAAAAATTGGCCAGAATCTCCTCCTTGGACATTCCAACCGCTTCGCCAGCCTGCAGCTGCCTGTTCTCGGTGGCGCGGCTCGCCCGCAATTTCTCTGTCGCGGCATCATCGAGCGCTAGCAGCAGCGTCGTCGCCGGAAGCTTGCGGCGCCGGTCGATGCGAACATAGACGTGGTCCTTGGCATCGAATTCGAAGTCGAGCCAGGAGCCGCGGTAGGGGATTACCCGCGCCGCGAACAGGTATTTTCCCGAAGAATGGGTCTTGCCCTTGTCATGGTCGAAGAACACTCCCGGGCTGCGGTGCATCTGTGAGACGATCACCCGCTCGGTGCCATTGATGATGAACGTGCCGTTCTTCGTCATCAACGGCATGTCGCCCATGTAAACGTCCTGCTCCTTGATGTCGCGAATGGAGCGCGACCCGGTATCCTCGTCGACATCCCACACGACGAGCCGCAAGGTGACTTTCAAGGGTGCGGCAAAAGTGATGCCGCGCTGCTGGCACTCGTCGACCTCGTATTTCGGCAATTCGAGCTCGTATCGCACGAATTCGAGCTGGGCGCGCTCCGAGAAGTCGCGGATCGGAAACACCGATTTGAAGACTTCCTGCAAACCGACACTGGCACGCTGCTCCGCGGCAATCCCCATCTGCAAGAAGTGATCGTACGAGCTCTTCTGGACCTCAATCAGGTTTGGCATCGGCGCGACTTCGGCGACGCGTCCGAACGTCTTGCGGATCCGCTTCTTGCCAGTGAAGGAAATGGCCATGCATACTCCTCGGTGTAGGCCGCGATTTGACGGCCCGCGATTACAGAAGTGTTGCGGACCGCCAACCAGCGGCCCGGCGCCCCCGATCATAGAATGTGAGTAGGGCGGTCTGCTGAACCAAGGTTCCCAACCCCAAAGACGCCAAACTCCGGCCTGCGCGATATTTTCGCGCCCGGTTGGCGGATCTTAATGTCAAGCGGTATCGTGCGAGAACGAACGCCCGCCCGAGCGGTACCAATATCGTGACGAGCCTACTTTATTTCAACCGTCGCACCAGCGTCTTCAAGCTGTTTTTTGATCTTCGCCGCCTCCTCCTTGTTGACCCCTTCCTTGACAGGTTTGGGCGCAGCCTCAACCAGATCTTTGGCTTCTTTCAAACCAAGGCTCGTTATCGCCCTCACTTCCTTAATGACATTGATCTTCTTCTCGCCAATTGCTGCGAGTATTACGTCGAACTCAGTCTTTTCCGCGGCGGCTTCGGGAGCCGCGGCAGCTGCTCCACCTGCGACCGCCGCGACAGCGACTGGGGCGGCTGCCGATACGCCCCACTTTTCCTCGAGCATCTTCGACAACTGCGCCGCCTCGATGACGCTCAGTGCCGACAAATCATCGACCAATCTTGCCAGATCCGCCATGGTTCTACTCCCGATTTCCTAATGCGAACATGAAAGAGGCCGGCTAGGCGCTGCTCTCGCTTTGGTTTTCCGCATGTGCGGCGAGGACGCGCGCAACCTGCCCGGCCGGTGCCTGGAGCACGCGCGCCAAACGCGCCGCCGGAGCTTGCAATAATCCGATCAGCTTGCTTCGTAATTCGTCGAGCGAGGGCAGGCTCGCCAATTCCCTAACCTCGGCGGCATCCATTAGCCGGCCTGCGAGGCCCCCGCCGACGATCGTCAGTTTCCCGTTCCGATTGGCGTATCCAACCACCACCTTGGCAGCCGCGACCGGATCGCTCGAAAAAGCGATCGCCGTGGGGCCAGTGAACAGCGAGGAGAGCGGCTCGAACGCTGTCCCGTCCAGGGCGCGCTGGGCCAATCGGTTTTTGGTGACCCGGAAGCTCGCTCCAGCATCGCGAACCTGTTGCCGCAACAGCGTAACTTCGGCGACGCTCAGCCCGGATTGGTGCGTTACGACGACGCAAGTCGTCCCCGACAGGTCTCTCCGCAGCCCCTCGACCACCTTCTGTTTTTGTGCTCGGTCCACTACGTTCTCCAACCAGTCGGCAAGCTTGCCATCGGGTCCTAGGCCGTTGTTTCTTCGCCGAGCCCGGTCAATTCGACGCGGACGCCGGGTCCCATCGTCGAGCTGACGCTCACCTTCTTGATGTACGTGCCTCGAACGCCGCTCGGCTTGCCGCGGGTAATCGCGCCAACAAACGCCCGCACATTATCCGCCAACGCCTTGTCCGTAAAGCTCGCTTTCCCGACGCCGGCATGCACGATACCCGCCTTTTCGGCGCGAAATTCGACTTGCCCGCCCTTGGCAGCTTGCACGGCCTCTGTCACATTTTGCGTGACCGTGCCAAGGCGAGGGTTCGGCATCAAACCGCGCGGGCCCAGGATTTTTCCCAGCCGTCCTACCAGCGCCATCATGTCCGGCGTAGCAATCGCCCGATCGAAGTCGATCTGACCACCTTGAACCTTTTCGGCGAGATCCTCCGCTCCGACGACATCGGCACCGGCGGCCTCGGCCTCTTTCGCGCGGTCGCCGCGAGCGAACACCGCGACGCGCACGGCCTTTCCGGTGCCGTGCGGCAGCATCACCGTACCCCTCAGGTTTTGATCGGGCTTGCGCGGATCGAGATTCAGGTTCATCGCGACCTCGACGGTCTCGTCGAATTTTGCCGAGGCGCGCTCCTTGATCAGCTTCAACGCGTCTTCCAGCGGACGCGCCGCAGTCGGATCGATGCCGTCATAGGCCTTTTTCAGCCGCTTTCCCGCCTTCGCCATCAGTCTTGCTCCACCACTTCCAGACCCATCGAGCGCGCCGAGCCAATCAGCATCCGGCACGCCCCGTCGACATCCTTGGCGTTGAGGTCTTGCATCTTCTGCGCGGCGATCTCGCGGATCTGCGCCATCGTGACCCGGCCAACCGCGCGAGCCTTTCCGGTGGTTTGCGATCCCTTTTCGATCCCGGCCGCCTTTTTCAAAAAATAACTGTTCGGCGGGCTCTTCGTCACGAACGTAAAGGAGCGGTCGGCAAAAGCCGTAATAACGACCGGGATCGGCATGCCGGGTTCAAGGTTCTGGGTTTGGGCGTTGAACGCCTTGCAAAATTCCATGATGTTGAGCCCGCGTTGCCCGAGCGCCGGGCCGATCGGCGGCGAGGGGTTCGCCTTGCCGGCCGGCACCTGCAACTTGATGATCCCGATGATTTTCTTCGCCATTTAACTCTCCGGATCCCGCGGTTCCCGACAGCGGCCCTACACCTTCTCGACTTGGGAGTATTCCAATTCCACAGGGGTTGCGCGCCCGAAGATCGAAACGGCGACCTTGAGCCGCGCTTTTTCTTCATCGACCTCCTCGACGAGGCCGTTGAAGGACGTGAACGGGCCGTCGCAGACGCGGACCTGCTCGCCGACTTCGTAGGTGATCGAGGGCTTGGGCCGCTCAATCCCCTCTTGTACCTGATGCATGATGCGCGCGGCTTCATGGTCGCTGATCGGCGACGGCCTCCCGCGCCCACCGAGAAACCCGGTGACCTTCGCGGTGTTCTTGACGAGGTGCCACGTCTCGTCGCTCATATCCATCTTGATCAGCACATAACCGGGGAAAAACTTGCGCTCCGAACTCACCTTGGCGCCGCGCTTCACCTCGACCACTTCCTCGGTCGGCACGAGAATTTCCTCGAACTTGTCCGTCACGCCCTTTTGCTCGGCCTGCTCGCGGATCGAGGCCGCCACCTTTTTCTCGAAGCCAGAGTAGACGTGGATCACATACCATCGGCTTGCCATAGCCAAATGTCCCAAACCTAATGTCCCAGCCCGAAGATGAGCCGCACGCCCGCCGAGAACACCTGATCGACAAGAAAAAAGAAAGCGGCGGCGATAAACACCATCACAAACACCATCGCCGTAGTGACCAGCGTCTCCTTGCGTGTCGGCCAGGTAACCCGAGATACCTCCTGGCGGACCTGCTGAAAGAACTCTACCGGGCTCGTCTTTGCCATTAGCCTGTCCACTTCGGGCGCCGTGTCGCCTGGGCCCGGATATGGGCCGCCCTTACCTTTGGTTCTAGAAACCCCGATCGGTCATTGGCAGGAGTGGAGGGGCTCGAACCCCCAACCCCCGGTTTTGGAGACCGGTGCTCTACCAGTTGAGCTACACTCCTATCATGGATCCCGGATCAGTCGGGGATGATGTGCACGATGGCGAACGTCACTTTATGATTTTGGCGACGACGCCGGCGCCGACGGTGCGGCCGCCCTCGCGGATGGCAAAGCGCAGGCCCTCATCCATCGCGATCGGCGCGATCAGCTCGATCTCCATCGAGATGTTGTCGCCCGGCATCACCATCTCGGTGCCCTCC
>JAFASL010000018.1 GCA_019244535.1 Alphaproteobacteria bacterium | reverse complement strand
CATGAATGCCAGAAATGCCCCCACGTCCGGCGCCTCGGCCCAAGTAGGGTCATCGACCCGCTTCTCCCAAGCCGCCGTGATGACGCCCACGGAGTGCTCGATCCCCGCGGGCTTGAGGGTTGTCTCGATCGAGCCGGAAACGGTTGCAAGATAGCGTCGGGGCTTCCATTCCATATCGGCGATCTTGCGAATGGCTTGGGCAGTGAACTTCGGCGTGGTGAGCAGAAAAACCGTGTCCGTGCGTGCGTCATTCAGCTTGACGATCTGCCCGTCAACCACCGGCTCGGAAATCTCATGGCTCTGCGCCTCGACGATCATCGTCTCCGCGCGGGCCCCGAGGCCATCTTTCAGTCCCCCCAGGAAATCCTTGCCGAGATCATCGTTGAGGTAAAGGACGCCGATTCTGGCATTGGGAGTCGTGTCGAGAAGGTGCTTGGCGAAGACGCGCCCAACCCTGTTGTATTGAGGGTAAAGCGGCACAGTCCACGGATAAGCGGCGGGATTGTTGAACCGTGACCCGCCTGAGACGAGAAAAAGCGCAGGCACCTTCTTGCCGTTGAGGTAACGCTGCGTCGCCGAGTTCGGCGCTGTTCCCAGCGCGCCGGCGATCGCCAGGACGCCATCCGCCTCCACCAGCCGCCTTGTTTGCTCGATCGTCTTGGGTGGCGAGTAGCCGTCGTCGAGCGAAATCAGGTTGACCTTGCGGCCATTGATTCCCCCTTGCTCGTTGAGCATGGCGAAATACGCCGACTGAGCCCAGCCGTACGCTCCGAACGACGAAGCCGGCCCGCTGTAGGGAGATGTCGTCCCAAGCTTGATCTCAGTGTCGCTGGCGCCGGGGTCGTAGCGTTTCTCGGATCGCGCCACCTGCGTCCGGATAAATACCGGCGCTGCCAGACTTCCTACCAGAAGTGACCGTCGATGAACGGTACTCGGCATGTTTCCAATTCCCTGCCGGCAGCCTGCTTGCCTAGCTTGCCACGCCTTTCCAACCAGAATGGTCTGACCATGGCGGGGAGTCAACCTCTCGATAGTCTCGGGCCGCCGAGGGCTTCGGCGAGAGCGAATGACACCCTGTTGGCGACGGGCCTGTAGCCCGACGACTGGGGTCAACGCGCCTTCGCGCTTCCATGACGGGTCGCCCGGAGACACAGCTTGCTTCGGGAGCATTGATCTCGCGACGCACCGAATGGTAACAAAAGGTCGGTCCATCTTGGGGTTCGTCTCCCTTGTCAAGCACGCTGGCCCACTCCGACATCCTGATTATCGGCGGCGGCGAAGCGGGCCGGTGCGCAGCGGAAGCCGCCCGCGTGGCGAACCCCGAGATGACGATCACGCTCGTCGGCGAAGAACCCTGGCTTCCGTACAACCGTCCGCCGCTCTCGAAATCCGCTCTCGCCGACCCGGCCCTGCTCCCTAAGTGTCAGAAACGCGATCATGCCTTCTACGACTCCCACCGGATCGCGGTGCTATGCGGGCGCCGCGCCGAGCGGATCGAGCCCCATGAGCGCGTTGCGCAACTAGCGGACGGAAAGCTTCTTCCCTGGCATCGGCTGATCCTTGCGACCGGCTCCCGGCCGCGTCATCTGCCGCTGCCGCCCGCGACGGCCAAGAGGGTTCACTATCTGCGAACGCGCGACGACGCGGCCCGGCTCGGGAGTGCGTTGGAGGCGGGAGGCTCCGTCGGCGTGATCGGCGCCGGTTTCATTGGCTTGGAGGTGGCCGCCACGGCCCGACGCCTCGGTTGTGCGGTGACAGTGTTTGAGCGTGCGCCCGCGGTGCTGGCGCGTGTGCTGCCGGCGAATCTCGCGAGCGACATCGAGACGGCGCATGCGGAACAGGGTGTCACGATCCACAAAGGCGTGGACGTCAGCGTGGAGGAGACGACCGCGCCCAGCTTCGCGCTCTCGGCCACCGAGCTTGCAAGCGGAAGGCAGTGGACCGAGCGCTTCGACACGCTGCTGATCGCCATTGGCGTGGTGCCGAACGTGGAGCTTGCGGCGGAAGCCGGCATCGCGACGCAAGACGGCATCGTAGTCGATGCGTCCGGGCGCACGTCGGCGGCCGACGTTTTCGCGGCCGGAGAGGTAACCAATCATCCTGTGGCGGGCAGCGACCGACGTGCCCGCTACGAGTCCTGGCAGGTTGCGCAGTCGCAGGCCGCGGCGGTGGGCAGCACGGCCGCGGGTGTTGTCCGCGAGTATGCCGAGCTACCTTGGTTCTGGTCGGATCAGTACGACCTCAACATCCAGATGCTGGGGCATGCGACCGGCGAAGCCACCTGGGTGTTTCGCGGCGACAGGTCGGGCCGGGCGTTTACGGCCTTCGCGGTCGCGTCAAGTGGGATGATCGAGGCCGCGGTTTCGATCAATGCCGGCCGCGACATAGCCGGGGCGAGAAGGTTGATGAGCCGCCGCCTGTCGGTCGATCTCGCAAAGCTTGTCGACCCGCGTTGCAGCTGGAACACCGTCCTGGCATCCAAGGGGACTGGCTGACGGGGAGGCTCGGAGCGCAGGCGAACCCGCTGCAAATGGCTCAGGAGGAGGGCGCAGCGCCCGAGACGAGTCCCTGGGTCAGCACCGCTTGGTTGAGCTTGATTTCAATCTCGCCATCGACCACCCGCACCTCGAAGACCGGGATATCGGCTGTGGCGAGAGAGGTCAGCGCCTTCCCGGTCGCGATATCCCACTGACCGGCGTGCCAGGGGCATTCAACCACCAAGTCCTCAAGGAACCCTTCCCCGATCGGGCCCGCGGCGTGCGGACAGACATTGCCGAAGGCGTAGAAACGTCCGCCGGAGTTCGCCACCGTGACAAGGTCGTTGAAGACGACCTTCATCTCCCCGTCCGGGATGTCGGCCACCGTGGCGACCCTGAAAAATCCCGGCGGCACATCGACCGTCTGCTTGGCCGGCTCGCGTTTTTGCGTGTTGTCGAGCCACTCGCCGGCATCCTGGCCGAAGAATTTGGCGAGACGCTTGGTCAAGTTCTCGTTCGGGACCGC
>JAFASL010000924.1 GCA_019244535.1 Alphaproteobacteria bacterium | reverse complement strand
ACATGGCCCGGCAGGTCATGGACCAGCTGATCAGCTATGGTGAGATCAAGCGCGGCCGCATCGGTGTGGCGATCCAGGATCTGACACCCGACCTCGCGCAGGCGCTCGGCACCAGGCACACCCAAGGCGCGGTGATCGCACGCGTGGAGCCGGGCTCACCCGCCGAGCGCGCCGGTCTGCGCACCAACGATCTCGTCGTTGCGGTAAACGGTGCGCCGATGCGCAGCGGTACCGAATTGCGTAACCGGGTGGGGCTGTCGCGGATCGGCGACGAGGTGGAGCTCACGGTCGAGCGCAACGGTGCGGAGCGCACTGTCGCTGTCCGCATCGAAAAAGCGACCACCACCGCACAACGGCAGCGTTCGCGCCAGCGCTGACCGGGGATGGCGCAAACACCCTACGAGGTGCTGGGGGTCAAGCCGGACGCCAGCGCGGACGAGATCCGCAAAACCTACCGCAAGCTGGCCAAGCAGTTTCACCCGGATCTGAACCCCGGCAAACCCGAAGCCGAGGCTCGCTTCAAGGCAATTTCCGCCGCCTATGACCTGCTGTCGGATCCCGACAAGCGGGCGCGGTATGATAGGGGCGAGATCGACGAGACCGGTGCCGAGCGTCCGCCGCGCGGCTATTATCGAAATTATGCCGAAGGCGCCCAAGGACGGCATTACCAGCCCGAAGGCGAGATGGACCTGAACGACCTCGAGGATCTGTTTGCGGCCTTCGGCTCGGCCAGCCGCCAGCGCCGAGGGGAAGCTAGGGGGTTCCGAGCGCGCGGCGCCGACCGGCATTTCACCTTGACCGTCGATTTCGCCACGGGGGCGAACGGCGGCAAGCAACGCCTGTCGCTGGCTCCTGAGGAATGGCTCGATGTGACCATCCCCGCCGGGATCGAGGACGGCCAGGTGCTGCGCCTCAGGGGCAAGGGCGGCCCAGGCTTTGGCGGGGGTACGGCCGGTGACGCGCTCATCGAAGTGCACGTTGCACCGCACCCTCTGTTCCGCCGCGATGGCGATAATGTCTTGATCGATCTGCCGGTGAGCCTCAGCGAGGCGGTGCTCGGAGCGAGGGTGGCCGTGCCGACGGTGACGGGTCCGGTAACGATGACGATACCGAAAGGGTCGGATACCGGCAGGCAGTTGCGCTTGCGCGGCAAAGGAATTCAGAAAAAGAGCCCCGGCGATCAGATCGTTACCCTCAAGGTGTTCATCGGAGCGAGCGCGGATCCCGAGCTCGCGGAATTTCTCGAAAAATGGGCGCCGCAACACCGGTCCGATCCGCGTCAGGGGACGCCCGCCGCATGATCGCGATCGACGAATTGCTGCGCCGGATGACGGGACTCGATCGCGGTGAGTTGATGCGCTGGGTCGAAAACCGCTGGGTATTGCCAGAGCGTCGCGACCAGACCTGGATCTTTCACGAGGTCGATGTTGCGCGGGTCGAGTTGATCCTGGAAATCCGCCAGGAGTTTGCGATCGACGAAGAGGCGTTACCGCTGGTATTGGGGCTCCTCGACCAGGTCTACGACCTGCGCCGCCAGTTGCGCAGAATGTGCGATGCATTGTCCGCCCAGCCGCCGGAGGTGCAGGCTGCCGTCCGCCGCGCCTTGCCGCCCTTGACGGGACCAGAAATCCAGCACGACTGACCCGCTTCCTCCCCTGATGGAGCGGCCGATTGAGAAGCGGCGGCAAAGCGGGCACTATCCGCTCGGTGCCGCGACACAGGGAGGAAGCCGTGCAATTGAGCCGCGAAGAACTGATCCGCGCCTACCGCGACATGGCCACGATCCGCCGTTTCGAGGAACGCGTCCAGGAGGAATTCTCAAAGGGCGGCATTCCGGGGTTTGTGCATCTCTATGCCGGCGAGGAGGCCGCCGCGGTTGGCGTGTGCATGCATCTCGGGCCGCAGGACTACATCGCCAGCACGCATCGCGGGCACGGCCACAGCATCGCCAAGGGCTGCGACCCAACGCTGATGATGCAGGAGCTGTTCGCGAAAAAGACCGGGCTCTGCGACGGGAAGGGCGGCTCGATGCACATCGCGGACCTCGATCGCGGCATGCTCGGCGCCAACGGGATTGTCGGCGGCGGCCCGCCGCTCGTCATCGGCGCGGCGCTGACCGCCAAGACGCTCGGCCGCAACACCGTGGCGGCGTCGTTCACCGGCGATGGTGGATCGAACCAAGGCACCACCTTCGAGGCGATGAACATGGCGGTGGTGCTGAAATTGCCGGCGATTTTCGTGTTCGAGAACAATCAGTATGGCGAAGGCACCGCCTTCGAATACGCGGTCGGCAGCCGAGACATCGCCGGCCGCGCGGCAGGCTTCGGATTACCCGCCGCCAAGGTCAGCGGCGACGATTTCTTCGCGGTGCACGAGGCGGCGCGCGAGGCCGTCGAGCGCGCCCGCGCCGGCGAAGGCCCGAGCGCAATCGAGGTCGACACCTGCCGGTTCTATGGGCACCACTCCGGCGACGCGCAGCTCTATCGGGGCAAGGACGAAGTGCGCCGGCTGCGCGAAGACCGCGATTGCCTGCAACACTTCCGTCGCCGCGTCGGCGAGGCGGGACTCCTTGATGGGTCAGAGCTCGATCGCGTGGAGGGCGAGGTTGTTGCTCTGATCGATCATGCAGTCGAGGTGGCGCGGGCGGCGCCGCTGCCCGACACCGAAGCGCTATTGCGCGATGTCTATGTGTCTTACTAGGGCCGACGGTGATGGAGCTTCCAATGCAGCTGATCCTGTATTACGCACCGGTCACTTGTGCGCTGGTGCCTTATGTGACCCTGACCGAAGCCGGCGCGCCTTTCGAGGTGCGCCCGCTCAATTTCGGCAAATCGCAGCACCTTGCGCCCGAATATCTGGCGGTGAACGCCAAGCATAAGGTGCCTGTGCTCGTCATCGACGGACAGCCGTTGAGCGAGAACGTAGCCATCCAGATCTGGATCGCGCGGAATTTCCCTGCGGCGAAGCTGATGCCATCATCGACAATGCAGGAACTGCAGGCGATCTCGTTGCTGGCGTGGTGCGCGTCCGGGCTTCACCCGTTCATTTTCCGGATCTTCGCGCCGCAGCGCTGCTGCGATCTCCCGGCCAGCGAGCAATCGGTGCGCCGGCTCGCCCGCGAACAGCTGTTCGAAAACTACCGGATCGCGGATGGCATATTGACCGGTCGGGAATTTTTCTTTGACCATTTTACTGCGGTCGATGCGCACTTTTTCTGGTGCTTCCGTCGCGGCACGCAGCTCAACCTAGACCTCGCCCAGTTCGGGAATTGCATGGCACATTTCGAGCGAATAAAACAGCGGCCGAGCGTGCAGAAATTGCTCGCTTATGAATCGGAAATCCAAGCCGCGTTCGACAAGGCAGCCTGATCGGGGAGCGTGCAATGCCGCTGAAATCGATCCGCCAGGCGCTGAACGAGGCGCTCGCCCAGGAAATGCGCCGCGACCCGCGCGTTGTGGTGATCGGCGAGGACGTCGCCGGCGGCGCCGGCTCGCAGGGGCAACGCGACGCCTATGGGGGAGTGCTGGGCGTCACAAAGGGGCTGTTCGGCGAATTCGGCGAGAGCCGGGTAATCGATACGCCGATCACCGAGTCGGCGATCATGGGCGCGGCCGCCGGCGCGGCGGTGACCGGATTGCGCCCGGTTGCCGAGCTGATGTTCTGCGATTTTCTCGGCGTCTGCTTCGACCAGATCCTGAACCAGGCCGCCAAGTTCCGTTACATGTTCGGCGGCAAGGCCAAGACGCCGCTGGTCATCCGTACGATGATCGGCGCCGGACGCAGCGCCGCAGCCCAGCACTCGCAGAGCCTCTACCACATCTTCACCTCGGTACCGGGACTGAAATGCGTCGTGCCGTCCAATGCGTATGACGCCAAAGGGTTGTTGATCGAGGCGATCCGCGATGACGACCCGGTGATCTTCTGCGAGCACAAGTTGATGTACGACCTGCGCGCCGAGGTCCCGGACGAGCCCTATACGATCCCGTTCGGTGAAGCCAATATCGTCCGCGACGGCGACGATGTGACCGTCATCGCGCTCGCCCGCATGGTGCGTTACGCCGATGAGGCGATCGATGCGCTGGCCAAGGAGGGGATCGAGTGCGAGCTGATCGACCCGCGCACGACCTCCCCGCTCGACGAGGACACAATCCTCGAGTCGGTCGAGCGAACAGGGCGCCTCGTCGTCGTCGACGAGGCGACCCCGCGTTGCAGCATGGCAGCCGACATCGCGGCCCTCGTCGCTGACAAGGCCTTCGCATCGTTGAAGGCGCCGGTCAAGCGGGTGACCGCGCCGCACACCCCGGTGCCATTCGCCCCGTCGCTCGAGAAGCTCTACATCCCGAGCCCCGAGCGCATCGCCGACGCGGTACGCGAGGTCCACCGGTACGGACGGTGAAAAGCTTGATACCGTCGCCCCCGCGAAAGCGGAGGCCCAGGGGCAACCGTGGCGGCCTCGGCTCTGGGTTCCCGCTTTCGCGGGAATGACGGATGAGGTGAAGATGACCTCCGAAATCACCGCGATCACGATGCCGAAATGGGGTCTGACGATGACCGAGGGCACGGTCGTCGGCTGGCTCAAGCAGGAGGGGCAGAGCGTCGCCGCGGGCGAGGAACTCCTCGAAATCGAGACGACGAAAATCACCAATGTGATGGAGGCCCCGGCAAGCGGCATCCTGCGGCGGATCGTGGCGGCGCCAGGAGCCACACTGCCGGTCGGAGGCTTGCTCGCGCTTGCCGCGCCCGAATCGGTGTCGGAAGGTGAGCTCGACACCTTCATCTCGGCCTTTGCAGTTCCGGAGCCGACGGCCGAAACGACGGCCGACGCCGAAGCTGCGAAACCACGTGAATTGGATGCGGCGGGCCTGCGGCTGCGGTATCTCGCGCTCGGCGAGGGCGACAGTGTCCCCGCGCTGCTGCTGCACGGCTTTGGCGCCGACCTCAACACCTGGATGTTCACGCAGCCCGCGCTGGCCGAAGGGCGGCAGGTGATCGCGCTGGATCTGCCGGGTCACGGCGGATCCACCAAGCAGATTGATCACGCCGACCCCGCGAGCCTGGCTGACACGATTGGCCATGCGCTCGACGCACTCGGGATAAAACGGACGCACCTCATCGGGCACTCGATGGGAGGCGGCATTGCAATTTCTTTTGCCCTCCGTCAGCCCGAGCGTGTGGCAACCTTGAGCCTGATCGCATCGGCATCGCTCGGCGCAGAGATCAACGGGGCATTCATCGAGGGCTTTGTCCGCGCCGCACGGCGGCGCGAGGCGACCGAGGTGCTGAATTTGCTCGTGCACGACCCGGGCCTGGTGAGCCGTACAATGGTCGAGGATGTATTGCGCTACAAACGGCTCGACGGCGTGCCGGCAGTATTGGCCAGGATCGCCGAAGCATGGTTCCCTACCGGCGGGCAGCGCATTGTCCTGCGCGACGCAGTCGCGAGCTTGAAATCGCCGGTGCAGATCATCTGGGGGCGCGAAGACCGGATCATCCCGGTCGCACATGCCGAAGAGCTTGCAGCAGGCATCCCGGTTCACATTTTCGAGCAAACCGGACACCTCCCGCACATGGAAAAATCTGGCGAGGTCAACCGGCTGATAAATCGGCTCATCCAGAACCAAGCCTGATGCTATTAACCAAATTATTTGCTTTTTCGTCCGGACGGGTTTAACCTAACGCGTTCATAGAGCTGGCTAAACGGTCGCGGTTGTTGCGGCGGCCGCTCTCTGCCTTAGATCGGATCAGCGCAGTCAACGGAGGTTTGAATGCCGACCCTGCGTGACCTTTATCTGATCGATGCACGGGTCTCGTATCTAGAGCAAATCCTCGCAGCGCTCGGCTTGATCAACCCGGTGGACCCGGCGCCGTGGGACATTTCTCGGCTGGGCGGTGCGCAGGTCGAAGCCTTCCGGCGGCCAGGACCGGGAGGACCGGGGCCGATTGTCGACCCTGCTGTCAGCGACCGGGTGCGATTGGCCGAGTCGCTGCTGCGTCGCCCGCCTCAGGGCGATCCCGCGGCAGCCGACCGGGTGAGGCTGGCCGAGCTGTTGTTGCGCCGCCCGCAGCCCGGCGACCCGGCGGTGAGCGACCGGGTTCGGTTGGCCGAGTTGCTGCTGCGGCGGCCGCCTCACGGTGACCCTCCGGCGAGTGATCGCGTCCGCCTCGAGGGCCTCGACCCGATCCTGGCCGAATGGATCGCTCGGCTGCTGCATGGCGGCGACCCGCCACCCGAGGACATCGTTCGCCTGACTGCAAACGAGCTCGAAGCGACGGTCAGAGCCGTCTCCGAGGATATCGTGCGGCTGCGTTCGATCGAGGGATTGCTGAACGAGCGTCTGAAAGAGGTTCGCGAGGGCGAGGCCGGCAAACAATGACCGCGAGCGTCCTACTGATCGGCTTTCAGGACCAGGACAATCTGGGGCTGCGCTATCTGCTCTCGTCGGTGCGGCACGCCGGCTTCCGCGGCGAGATCGTCACCTATACGGCCGATCCCGGGCCGATTTGCGATATGGTAGCGCGGCTTCGTCCCGACGTCGTCGGATTATCATTGATCTTCCAGTATATGGCGCCGGAATTCGGGCGTGTCATCGAGGCGTTGCGCGCTGCCGGCTGCCAAGCGCACATCACGATTGGCGGCCATTATCCGAGCTTCGATTACGGCGAGGTTCTGCAGCGCATTCCGGGTGCGGACTCAGTCGTTCGCTTCGAAGGCGAGGCGACACTCGTCGAGCTGATGGAACGGCTGTCCGTCGGCCGCGACTGGCGCGACATTCTCGGCATCGCTTATCGCCGCGGGGCTGACATCGCGGCCAACCCGTTGCGGCCCGCAATCGACGATCTGGATAGCCTGCCGGAGCCGGAACGCGCCGATATCGATTATCGCAGCCGCGACTTGGCGACTGCTTCGCTGCTGGGCAGCCGCGGCTGTCCATGGAATTGCAGCTTCTGCTCGATCAGACCCTTTTACGAAGCGCAAGGGGGCCGGTTGCGCCGCCTGCGCACGCCGCGCGCCGTCGCCGAGGAGATGCAACGCGTCCATGTCGAGCGAGGGGCGCGTATTTTCCTGTTCCAGGACGACGATTTTCTCGCGACCGGGGCTCGCGCGCGCGACTGGGCGAGCAATCTCGCCGACGAAATCTTGCGGGCTGGTCTCGGCGACCGCATCGCGTTCAAGATCAGCTGCCGCTCCGACGAGGTTCGGGCGCCGATCGTCGAGCAGCTGGTCGCAGCCGGCCTCACCCACGTTTATATGGGAGTAGAGAGCGGCGACGCCGACGGGCTGCGGCATATGAACAAGATGCTGAAGCCGGCGCAGCATCTGGCCGCCGGAGATGTGCTGCGGGCCGTCAATTTGTCATTCGATTTTGGCTTCATGCTGTTGGAGCCCTACTCCACGCTCGAAGGCGCGCGCGCCAACGTCGAGTTTCTCGACGCCTTTGTCGGCGACGGCTGGAGTGTGGCCAATTTCTGCCGGACACTGCCCTATGCCGGAACGCCGTTAAAGGCGCAGCTGGAGGCGGAGGGCAGGCTCAAAGGCACGCCGT
>JAFASL010000729.1 GCA_019244535.1 Alphaproteobacteria bacterium | reverse complement strand
CCTGCCTCTTCCGCCGACCGTTGCGGGCGGACCCGGTTCTCGGCAGAGTGGGTTGACCACAGCTGAGCATGGCGCGCGCTTGATGGCCGATTTCACGATCTATCTCGGAAACAAGAACTACTCGTCCTGGTCGTTGCGGCCTTGGCTCGTCCTGAAGCAGACGGGGGTGGCATTCGAGGAAATTGTCATCCCGCTCTACGAGCCGACGAGCAGGGCGACGATCATGAAATATTCGCCGTCGGGAACCGTGCCGGCCTTGCGGCATGGCGAGCTCGTCGTCTGGGACAGCCTGGCAATCTGCGAGTACCTTGCGGAGTCGTTCCCGACATTTCAGCTGTGGCCGCGGGACCCCGATGCGCGCGCGGTCGCCCGCTCCGTTTCCGCCGAATTGCATTCGGGATTTCAGGCGTTGCGCGCCCATTTGCCGATGAATGTGCGCTCGAGCTTTCCCAACCGCGGCGTCACCCCAGAGGTCCAGGCCGAGATCAACCGGATCATGGCGATCTGGCGCGACTGCCGCAAACGCTTCGGGCAAGGCAATGGCGATTTCCTATTTGGGCGGTTCAGCATTGCCGATGCTAGTTATGCTCCAGTGGTGACTCGGTTCCGGACCTACAAAATCGAACTCGAGCGCGGAGCGGAGGCCTATTGTGAGACGATCATGGCCTTCCCCGCGATTCAGGAATGGATCGCTGCTGCCCGCCACGAGCCAATGATCATCAACAAGTACGAATTCTGATGATGAGGCGGCGGCTGAGCCGGGACTTAGCCCTTAGGTAACCGGCGAGATCCGACGCCGCCGTCTCACCCGGAGGAAGGTGGGTATTCGTCCGGCGGCCCGTGCCTTTTGCTCATAACGGGTCGGCGGCCAGTCGGGCGGGCGCTCGCGCCAGTCGCCGGGACGGCGGGCCAGCCACTCAAAGGCAGGGTGGATCGTGATGCGTTCGAGAATCCAGCAGAGGTAATCGCCGTCGTCGGTGGCGATGCGCAATTCGGCACCGTCGGTCATCGCCTCGGCCAAACCGTCCAGTGTCGCGCGCGACACGATCCGCCGCTTGTGCTGCCGCCGCTTCGGCCAAGGGTCCGGAAATAGGATGAACACGCGGTCGATGGAGGCGGCTGGCAGCGCGGTAATCATCAGTCGTGCGTCGTCGGTGAAAATACGAATGTTGTCGAGGCGGTGCCGCTCTACCTGCCCAAGAAGCTTGGCAATCCCGTTCTCAAAAACCTCGCAGCCGATAAATCCGGTTTGCGGATGCTGCTCGGCCAATTGCGCGAGGTGCTCGCCTCCCCCAAAACCGATCTCAAGCCAAACCAATGGCGGCGTGATGCCGAAGACGGTCCCAATATCGAGACGGCCCGATGCGGGGATAATGATCGCCAGCCGCGGCAGCAGGCCGTTTATCCTGGCCCGTTGCGCCGGGCGCAGGGCTCGCCCGCGGCGGCGCCCATAGACTTGTCGATGGCGGTCCGGCTGGCCGCCGGCGACGCTCAGAAGGCCCGCTGCAGATCGTCCAGTAGGTCCAGCCTTTCCCACGAGAAACCGCCATCGGGTTCGGGCCGGCGGCCGAAATGGCCGTACGCGGCAGTCCGCCGGTAAATCGGCTTGTTGAGGTCGAGATGCGTGCGGATGCCGCGCGGGGACAGATCTACGAGTTCCTGAAGCACCGCCGCGAGCTTTTGCTCGTCGGCCGCCCCCGCGGTATCGACATAGAACGACAGAGGTTTGGCGACACCGATCGCGTATGCGATCTGGATCGTGCAACGCTCGGCGAGCCCGGCGGCGACGACGTTCTTGGCGAGGTAGCGCGCCGCGTATGCAGCCGACCGGTCCACCTTGGTCGGATCCTTACCGGAGAAGGCGCCGCCGCCATGCGGCGCAGCGCCGCCATAAGTGTCTACGATGATCTTGCGGCCGGTGACGCCAGCATCCCCATCCGGGCCGCCAATGACAAAGCGGCCGGTGGGATTAACGAGGAAATTCTCTTCCTCGCACATCCACCCTTCGGGGAGAGTCGAGACGACATATGGCCGAACCGTCTCGCGCACCTCCTCGGTCTCGATCCGGTCTGAATGCTGGATCGAGACGACGACCTTTGTAGCGCGCAGCGGCCTGCCGCTGACATATTGCAGGGTGACCTGGCTCTTCGCGTCGGGGCCGAGGAGCGGCGTCTTGCCGGCATGCCGCGCCTCCGACAAGGCGCGCAGTATGGCATGCGCGTAGAAGATCGGCGCCGGCATGAGTTCGGGCGTCTCTCGGCAGGCATAGCCGAACATCATGCCCTGATCGCCGGCTCCCTCGTCTTTATTGCCCGCGGCGTCGACACCTTGCGCAATGTCAGACGACTGACCGTGGATCAGACATTTGATCGCCGCCGATTGCCAATGAAAGTTCTCCTGCTCGTAGCCGATCTCGCGTATCGCCTCGCGCGCCACCTCGATCAGTTGGTCATGGGTGATCGAGGCCGGGCCGCGCACCTCGCCGGCAAGGATTACGCGATTGGTGGTGACCAATGTCTCGACACCGCAACGGGCCTCCGGCTCGGCCGCCAAGAAGGTGTCGACGATGGCGTCCGAAATGCGGTCGCAAATTTTGTCGGGATGGCCCTCCGACACAGATTCGCTGGTAAATACGTAATCCCGGTTGGCCAAAGGATTGCCTTTCCGAAAACCTCAACTGCGGGAGGGTAGCACTGCGGCGTTGATGCAATCTTGCCGGGTGAGCGTCAAGCCCGATTTTCCAGTCGGGCCGCAGCTAAGCAAAAGCCTTATTTCCCCGAAACTCGTTCGCCGCCGCCCGCCAGAGCCCTGGCTAGATCGAAGAAGCGGCGCCGCAGCGCCGGGTCATCGATGCGGTAATAGGCGCTGACCAACTCGACGGTCTCACGCCGGCGCAATGGGTCGGAGTCGAATGCTTCGGCCGCCGGTTCCGCGAACCCGGCGGGGATTGCCGGCGCGCGCACCGGGTCCATGTCATCGAAAAAGAAGGAAACCGGGACATCGAGGACGCGGCTCAGATCGTGTAGCCGGCTGGCGCCGATCCGATTGGCGCCTCGCTCGTATTTCTGCACCTGCTGAAATGTTAATCCAATCGCCTCACCGAGCTTTTCCTGACTCAAACCGAGCATATTCCGGCGAAGCCGCACGCGGGAGCCGACATGGACATCGATCGGGTTCGGCTTGTCACCTTTCCGGCGGCCGGGGCGCCGGGCCAATTGCTGTATAGCCATCGATCGAGCACTGATGTAAATCGCAGGTCCGATTTGATAAATCACCCGATCGATGGCGGTCAATAACGAGTGTTAACGGAAGCCTAAGGTTTGTGTCTTGGCGGCTCCGTGACCCTCGTTCACCGCAGCCGAAAAGCAACCGGCAGAAGGCCTAAGCACAGGAGTGCCAGCAGTAACCAATCGCCGTAGCGAGCATAGAGTGTTGGCGCCACAGTGACCGTGGGCAGCGGCAGATCGGCGTAGCCGACGGTATCAAGATCGATGCGGGCGACAACCCGTCCCACCTCGTCGACTATCCCGCTCACGCCGTTGTTCGCAACCCTCACGAGCGGCAATCCTTCTTCGACGGCGCGGGTTCGGGCGATCGCAAAATGCTGATAGGGACCGGAGCTGCGGCCGTACCAGGCATCGTTCGTTACATTCAGAATCCACGCCGGGCGGTCATGTTCGTCGACGATAGCACCGGGGAATATAACTTCGTAACAGATCAGCGGAGCGAATGGGGGAAGCCCCGGCAGGTCGATTGTTCTGGGTCCGGGTCCGGCGCTGTAATCGAGGGTTCCGGGTGTGATCTTTTGTAGGGGCAGTACGTCGCGAAGCGGGACGTATTCGCCGAACGGAACCAGATGTGCTTTATCGTAGCGGGCGACGATGTCGGCATTCTCGTCTACTGCCTCGACGCTGTTCCAGACCTGCGTTAGCCGGTCTGGCGGCGGGTTTGTCCGCACTGCGCCGGTGATGAGATACCCGTGCTCGGGGACGACGCCGGCCGCCTCGCGGCGATGGTACGCGTCGCGCCCGAGCAGGAACGGGGTCGCCGCCTCCGGCCACAACACTGCGGCCAGCTTCCGTGTCGTCCGCGCACTGCTCAGATCCAGAAGAAGGCGGAAATTACGCTGTGCCGCGGCCGGGTCCCACTTCATCGTCTGCGGAATCGAGGGCTGGACGACGCGCAAAAACACGCCGGTTTCGACGGTCGGCGTGGCCGCCAGTCGGATCGCCCCCAGCAGGCTCGGCACTGCAACAAACAGACCTGCCGCGATCGCCGGCGCGCAGCGCCGGGTACGAGAGAGCGGGGCGAGCGAGGTCGCGCCGAGAAGGGCGGGCAGCGAGGCAGTGAGTACCGTCAGAAAACTCAAGCCATAAATGCCGACGACCGAGACGCTCTGCAGCATCAGGATCGCCCCAGGGAAGCCGCCCGACCAGACATAGCCGATCAGGTTCCAAGGAAGCCCAGTGAAGGCGTGCCCGCGCACCCATTCGGCAATCGTCCACGCAACAGCAAAGGCGGATATGCGGGCGGCCGCCGGAAGTCGCAGATACGTGACGGCCAAGTTGGTCGCCAGCAGTGCCGCGCCGATGTAAAGTGCGAAAGCCGCCGGCAACCCGAGCGCGGCAACTGGGACCAACCACCAAAAGCTGGCGGTATCGACAAACATCGCAGCGGCGATCCAGTAGAGGCCGCTGACAAAGAACCCAAAACCAAACACGTAGCCGAGGCGGAAGGACCCCCACGGACCGACGCTCCCGTCGTCGAGCCAAATAAGACCGGTGAACGCGACCAGTATCATCGGCGTCAGATCCACCGGCGGCAGCGCCGCCGACGCGCAGATTCCTAAAAGAAACGCGAGCCCGTAGCGGCGCCACCCGGCAGTCCCGGCAAGATATCGCGCGAGGCGGCAAAGCGGAGCCTCGACCCGCGATCCGGGCCGAACCCGCCGCACCAATGTTCCCTCAGGCATTAGGTGGGCCCGGAGCTCCTGTCTCCGTCGGTAAATCGGCGGACCCGCAAACGCTTGATGCGCCGCGGATCGGCATCGAGAATCTCAAACTGGAGGCCTAACGGGTGTCCGATGACCTCCCCGCGTTTCGGCACTCGTCCGGCGAGGCTGGAGACCAAGCCCCCCAACGTCTCCACTTCCTCCTGATCGCCGTCGAGACGCAGCCGGGCGCCTTCATGCTCCTCCAGCGCCTCTATCGGGGTGCGCGCGTCGGCGATCAAACTACCGTCGCTGCGTTCGATGAGACTGGGGCCGCCGGCTTCGTCATGCTCGTCCTCGATCTCTCCGACGATTTCCTCGATCAGGTCCTCGATTGTAACCAGCCCGTCGATCCCTCCGAACTCGTCGACCACCATCGCGATATGGGTCCGCGCCTGGCGCATCTGAACAAGGAGATCGAGGATCGGCGCCGACGGCGCGACAAACAGCACCTTGCGCAGCAGCGGGGCCAATTTTGCCTCGCGGCGCTCAGCGACCGGGCCGAGCACATCCTTCACATGGACAAAGCCGATCACGTCATCGAGGGTCTCGCGATAGACCGGAACTCGAGAGTGACCTTGGTCCACCATGCATCTGACGACCTCGGGAAACGGCGTTTCGGCGTCGAGCGCGACGATGTCGACGCGCGGCACCATCACATCCGCGGCCGTCTGGTCATGAATCTTCAGAACGTTGCCGATGAGCAGCCGCTCGTGCCCGCTCAGCGGGTGCGCGTCGTCGGCGCCGGGCTCCTCGATCATTTCATCGATCGTTTCGCGCAAGCTTTCGCCATTGCGCGGACGTCGAATCAGGCGGAGAAAGTTGCGCAGACGCGCAAAGGAACGGTCGTGTGCAGGTTGGCCGCTACCGCCTGGCGGCTCTGAGTCACTCATCGCTGAACAGCTGCGTGTTCGATCGAGGACATGGTGTCGCGATAAGGATCGGGAACCCCCAGCTCGCTCAAAATCGACCGTTCGAGCGACTCCATCAGCGCCGCGTCGGGTTGCGTGACGTGATCGTAGCCGAATAGATGGAGCACGCCATGTACGATCAGATGGCGGAGGTGATCGGCTACCGGCTTCTCCTGCTCGGCGGCTTCCCCGATCACGGTTTCTAGGGCGAGCACAACGTCGCCGAGGAGAACTGGTGCGCTCGGGGGAAGCCGCGCCCCCGGCTCCCAAGCGGAAAAGGCCAGCACGTTTGTCGGCGCATCCCGCCCGCGGTGACTGCGATTGAGCCGGCGTTGGCTGGCGTCGTCGCCGAGGATGATTCCCAGTTCGACCGGTTCTTGCCATGCAAGCCCCAAGGCCGCCTTAGCTCGCGCTACCGCAAGTTCTGCGGCGCTGCGGGTGAGACCTGCAGCGCCGGGGCAAATCCGGGCCCAATCCGCGCAGGCCAAGGAGATATCGACTGTATCCGAGCCCATCAGATCTCGCCGGAGCGGGCGGCGACTTCACGTGCCTCGTAGGCGCGGACGATGCGCCCGACGAGCTCGTGCCGCACTACATCCTGGTCGGTCAGCCGAACCACCCCGATCCCATCCATGCCGTTCAGAGTCTCGAGCGCCTCGGCCAAACCCGAACGCGCTCCCGCCGGCAGGTCCACTTGTGTCGGGTCGCCAGTCACCACCATGCGGGATCCCTCGCCGAGCCGGGTAAGGAACATCTTCATCTGCATCGGTGATGTGTTTTGGGCCTCGTCGAGAATCACAAAGGCGTGCGACAAAGTGCGCCCGCGCATGAAGGCGATGGGTGCCACCTCGATCTCGCCGACGCTGAGCCGTCTGGCGAGTTGGTCGGCCGGCAACATATCGTTCAACGCGTCAAAGATCGGTCGCAGATAGGGGTCGACTTTATCGCGCAGGTCGCCCGGCAAAAAACCGAGCCGCTCACCCGCCTCGACGGCCGGCCGGGACAGGATTATTCGCTCGACGCGCCCGGTCATCAGCCGATCGATCGCGGCGGCGACCGCGAGATAGGTTTTGCCCGTGCCAGCCGGTCCGAGGCCAAAAACCAGCTCGTTGTCCCGTATTGCCTTGATATATGCCGCTTGCCCCGGCGAGTGCGCCGTGATGCGGCGCTTGCGGGTGCGAAACGCGGTATCCTCCCGCCATAGGTCGAGGCTCTTGTCGTCGAGCTCGGCTTTCGCCAGTCGGATGGCTGCTTCAACCGCCGGCGCATCGACGTCCTGTCCTTGCTTCAGACGGTCATACAGTTGAGATAACGCAAGATGCGCCGCTTCGGTGGCAGACGCCGGACCAGAGATCGCGAGGCGGTTGCCCCGCGTGACGACCGACACCCCGAGCTGCCGCTCGATGCGGTCGAGGTGCTGATCGCGCTCGCCATACAGTAGCGGCAGGAGAAGGTTGTCGTCGAACTCCAGCTGCGTGCGAGTATCGGCGAACTCGCCGGCAGATCCGGGCGAGAGGCCGGTCATTCGGCGGCCACTCCGGTCAGGGAGCCGGAAAGGCTGTTCGCGCTCGCAGCTGTGATCAGCACGGGGACGATGTCGCCCATGCGATCGGCAGGCGCGGCGAGATGCACGCTCTGAAGATAGGGGCTGCGCCCGACCAATTGTCCTTTGTGGCGGCCGGGTTTTTCCAAAAGAACAGGAAGGGTGTGGCCGATACATGCCTCGTTGAAGGCGCGCTGCTGGCTACCCAGCAACACCTGCAGCTCAGCGAGCCGCTGGGCTTTCACCTCGTCCGGAACCTGGTGTGCCGCCGACGAGGCCGGGGTGCCCGGGCGCGGCGAATATTTGAATGAAAATGCCTGCGCAAAGCGCATTTCATCGGCGAGGTCCATTGTGGCTTGGAAATCCTCGCAGCTTTCGCCCGGGTACCCGACGATCAGATCCGTGGAAAGCGCAAGATCGGGTCGAGCCGAACGCAGCCGGTCGACGGTGCGGCGGTAATCGGCGACGGTGTGGCGCCGGTTCATCAAGGCGAGCACGCGGTCCGAGCCGCTCTGCACCGGAAGATGCAAGAACGGCATGAGTTGCGGCACATCGCGATGCGCCGCGACCAACTCGTCATCGACGTCTCGCGGATGCGAGGTTGTGTAACGGATGCGATCGAGACGCTCCACTTCTGCCAGCTGTCGTATGAGCTCGCCCAAGCGCCATTCCCGACCGTCGGGGCCGCCGCCATGATAGGCATTGACGTTTTGTCCGAGCAAAGTGATCTCGCGCGCGCCGCCGCGTACGAGACGACGGGCCTCGGCGAGCACTTCAGCCACCGGACGGGAGTATTCGGCGCCCCTGGTGTAGGGGACTACGCAAAAGCTGCAAAACTTATCGCAGCCCTCCTGTATGGTGAGGAATGCGGCGACGCCTCGCGGCGAGGCGACCTTAGGCAGGAGATCGAACTTCGGCTCCACGGGAAAGCTCGTATCGATTGCGCCTGCGCCGTCGGCCCGCAAGACGCGGGCGAGCAGTTCAGGAAGGTGGTGGTAGCTCTGCGGGCCTACGACAACATCGACGCAAGGAGCGCGCTCGATGATTTCGGCACCCTCGGCTTGGGCCACACAACCGGCGACAGCCAGGATCATCCGCCCGCCGCGCCGGGCCTTCGCCTCCTTCATCCGGCGAAGCTGGCCGAGCTCTGAAAATACCTTTTCGGCTGCCTTTTCGCGAATGTGGCACGTGTTGAGGATCACCAGGTCCGCGTCATTTGCAGTTACTGTCAGCGAGTAGCCGAGCGGCGCCAGAAGCTCGGCCATCCGCGCCGAGTCATAGACGTTCATCTGGCAGCCATAATTCTTGATGTACAGGCGCCTTGGCGAGTTCGACGCCGCCTTCGCCGTGTCTTCTAGTTGAGTCATCCGGCTGCCGCCTCAGGGATCGCCTCGACGCTTTGGGCTCGGTACGCATAGCGGGGGGTGGGGCCGGGAGGTTCCGGCATCGGCTGTGGCCGCCCGGAAAGGGCTGCGGCAACCCCACCGGCGACCCGTGCGTAACAATAGTCCGCCAGAGCTTTCCGCGATCCGCAGTCTTGCAGAAAGGTCGACGGATGGAATTCTATCACGGCCTCGACGGCCCCAAGGCCGACCATGCTCCACAGATGGGGCGCGAGCTCGATCGACCCATACCAGGCAAAGAAGGGGCGATAGAGCCGGCCGATCGGGATCCCGTCGAGGCGCGTGTAGGCAAGGGAAACCGGCTGAACTGTTACCTGCGGAACTCCCGCGCCCTGCTGCGCGGCGGCGAACAACGCGCTTTTGAACGGTAGCACGCGGTTGCCGTCACCGCTCGTAGCTTCCGGGAACAGGATCAGCGCATCGCCGGCCGCCAGCCGTTTGCCGATCGCGTCACGCTGGGCCGCGGTGCTGCGCACTTGCCGGTCTACAAACACACTGCGCTGTAGCTTTGCGAGCCAGCCGAAAAATGGCCAGCGAGCGATTTCGGATTTGGCGATGAAGGAGCCAGGAATCACCGAACCCAAAACCGTGATGTCGGTGTAGGAAATGTGATTTGCCGCATAGAGAACCGGTCGTTGGCTGGTCGGCTTCCCGATCACGCGAATGCGAAATCCCAGAATCCAGCAACACCAGCGGTGATAAAAGACCGGTAGCGTGCTCGTCCAAGTGCAACCCAAGACCAAGCCGAGCAGCTGCACCGGCATCAAAGCCAAAGTCCAGGCGAAATAGATCGCGAGGCGAGCGAGCCTCAACGTGGGCGAACCCATATCCTCAGGCGTTCCACACGTCTTTCGACTGTCGTTCGTAGTGGCGAGAGTACTTTTGGGTAACTAGATCAGTCTTGACGAGGACGCAGACATCGGTGGTGTTGAACTGCTCGTCGATGACCGCGCCGTCACCAACAAAGCCGCCGAGCCGCAGATATCCCTTGATCAGCGGAGGCAGCGCCGCAAATGCCCGAGCCGGATCGATGGCGCAAGGACTGAGCCGGTCCATCTCGACGTAGCGCTCGAGGAGCGCGCGAGGCCGCAATTCCGGAGGTGCCCGGTGATAATGGTGTAGGAAGGACAATGGCTCGGCGAGGGCATTCGGGTCGGTCCCCGGCAGGCTGGCGCAACCGAACATCAGCACGACGCTATAATGAAACACATAGGCTGCGATGCCGCTCCACAGCAGCTGCATCGCCGACCGATTGCGGTAACCGGGGTCGACGCATGAACGGCCCAATTCGAGTATCTCGCCGGGATGGCGCACGACTGACGAAACGTCGAACTCCTTTGTCGAATAAAAGCCGCCCAGCCGGGCTGCCGTCTCCCGCCGGATCAGGCGGTAGGTTCCGACGACGTTGCCGATGCCGCAGCTGTGGTCGAGAACCAGCAGGTGATCGCAATAATTGTCGAAGTGATCGACATCACGCTGGCGCCAAGCCATGTCCCGCAATGGCCGGGCGCCAAGCCGCTCGTAAAAGATGCGATAGCGCAGCGCCTGTGCAGCATCGACATCCGCTGCGGTTTCTGCCAGCCGCACCTGCAGCGGTCCGGACCAGCTGTCGACGATTCGCGGTCGCGCTTGGATCGGCTCGGCCGGCGGAGCCGTCTCAACGGGCAGGATTGGCTGTTGCTGGAACACGGACCTGGAGATCACCCGACGGCATTCGATATCAGCCGATCGTCGGCGGCTCTTGACGTGGCCAAAGTCGTCGGGATCGGGTGGCATTCAGCCGACAATGGGGTGATCATTCCGTATCGGATCTCGGCTTCCCGCTGCGCGGAACAGCGTACAATTCAAGGCGGTGCCCGACCAATTCGTAGCCGAGTTCATCGGCGACGATCTGCTGCAGGCGTTCGATATCCTCGTTGCGGAACTCGATCACGCGGCCGGATTGCAGGTCAATGAGGTGGTCATGGTGCGCGCTAGGCATTTCCTCATACCGCGACCGCCCATCGCCAAAATCGTGCTTGGCGATAATGCTCGCTTCCTCGAACAGCCGAACCGTCCGGTAAACCGTGGCAATGCTGATACGGGAATCGATTGCGGTTGCCCGTCGATACACCTGTTCGACATCGGGATGATCGGCAGACTCAGAGAGCACGCGCGCAATGATGCGCCGCTGCTCGGTCATTTTTAAACCCTTGTCGAGGCAGAGCTGCTCCAGCCGCGAGGTCATCGCCTCTCCGTGATCGCGAGGCTCATGCTCCGATACTATACCCGAAAGCATCGTACGCGCCTACGTGCCGTGCGAGGCCCATCCCGCAGCGCACGACCGTTTAGCCGAGCCCTCAGGTCCGAGCCCGCCTCGCGCGGGTACCAAGACCGATTTCCTTGGCCAGGCGCGAGCGCTGGCGGGCGTAATTGGGTGCTACCATCGGGTAATCCGCAGCCAGCCCCCAACGTTCGCGATAAGCCTCGGGTGTCATATTGTACGCCGTCTTGAGATGCCGCTTCAGCATCTTCAGTTTCTTTCCGTCCTCGAGGCAAATTATGTAATCCGGGTGAACAGATTTTTTTAGCGGGACGGCAGGCTGCGGGCGTTCGGTCGGCACGGCCGGTGCGGTGCCGATATTCGCCAGGGAAGTGTATACTTGGTTGATCAGCTGTGGCAGGTCTCCAACCGCGACGGTATTGTTGGAAACATGAGCGGCAACGATTTCTGTCGTCAACGCCAGCAGATCGTTGTCTTGGTCCGAATTGTTCATCACCAGGGTCCCGCCGTAAGTCTGAACCAAGATATAATTAACAATTGGCAGCGAAGCAATCGGTAGAGCGATCGATTTCTTCAAATTGGGACTGCTTGAAGAACATCCGTGATGAAACGCAAGAAACTGACAGGAAAGGCAGCCTGACGCAAACTCAAAAGGCCAGCGGGAATGTCGGCAGCTGCACAGCCAATATGAGTGCATCCACCAAACCTTCTGCGCGGCTATAATAATTCCGACGCCGTCCGACGAAAGTAAAGCCGCGCCTGGCATAAAGGGCGCGCGCCGCTTCGTTGTCTAGTGCCACTTCCAACACGACCCGGTGGGCTCGGCGTAACCGCGCTTCGGCGCATACCGCATCGAGAAGCGCGAACCCCGTACCGCGCCGCCGGTGGTCAGGCAGAACACCGATCGAAACGACTTCCGTTTCGATACCAAGCGCGATCGCCAAAGCGAACCCGATGGGGTCGTCTTGCACGCAGGCGACTCGACCGAAGAAACCCGAGATATGCATTATCTGATCGATTGCTGTCGCGTCCCAGGGATCTTCGGGAAAGCACGCGCGGTGGAGCATTGAAATTGGAACCGCCGCATCGGGGGGCATCGGTTCGATGCGGGAAGTCATTTCCGGGCGCGGCTCGGGCTTCCCGGATCACCGGAAAGTGTGACGTCGGGGCGGCGAAGGTAGAGCGGCCGCGGAGCATCTTCTGTCCTCCCCAATCGCCACAATCGAAGCCCGGCCCGTAGGGTCCCGACCGCACCGTTTACGCAACGTTCCACGATTCGCGTGTCGTGGCGTTGCGCTAGCGCCGCGGCGGCCCGAAGGGCCGCGTCGCCGGCGACCAGCAGCGGCGCTGCTCCGACCGTGGCTTGGATCTCCTCGCCGAGTTCGGATGGCATAACGACAGCGCGGCCGGCGAGCGGATCACCGGCCGGCTCGAACAATTGGATGTATAGATCTTCGCGGCGGCTTTCGAGGGCGACCAGCAGAAAGCGACCGTCCGAGAGATTGCTCTGCGTCGTCCCGGCCGCGACCGCCGCGAAGCTCGTAACGCCGATCAGGCAGGTGCCGGTCGCCAGTGCGATCCCGCGCGCCGCGGCAAGGCCGACGCGGATTCCGGTGAAGCTGCCCGGCCCGACCGTTACTACGACAGCTTCGAGCGTGGAGGGCTCCAGTCCGGCCTCGCGCATCGTCCTGTCCACCAAGGGCAGCAGGGCTTCCGCTTGGCCGTGAAGCGTGTCGATTTGGCTTTGTGCAAGGATTTTTTCACCGAGACTGACCGCCACCGAGCAAGTCAAACCTGCCGCGTCAATGGCAAGGACAGCCCGGCACAACGCGCGGCCCGTCATCGCCGCCGATGTGGCGGCCGTGGGTCGGAAATTCGCTTCGCCAGTCGCGCCGCTCGGTCGTTAAATGGCGCGCACCTCCACTACCTCTGGGATGTAATGCCGGAGCATGTTCTCGATGCCGGCCTTCAACGTGGCAGTCGAACTCGGGCATCCGGAGCAGGAGCCCTGCATGTGGAGAAAAACCACACCGTCCTCGAAATCATGGAATATGATGTCGCCCCCATCCTGCGCCACCGCCGGACGAACGCGTGTCTCGAGCAGTTCCTTTATTTGCGCCACAACTTCGTCTTCCTCTTCCTGGCCCGCTCCGACCGCCTCGCCGGTCGCGGTCTCGCCCAGGAGGACAGGCCGACCGGCGGTAAAATGCTCCATTATGATGGCGAGTATTGCCGGTTTCAGCCGGTACCAATCGCTTTGATCGTCCTTTGTAACGGTGATGAAGTCGGCGCCGAGAAACACCCCGGTCACTTCCGGCAACGAAAAAAGCCGTTCAGCAAGTGGCGAGGCGCGAGCTGCTCTCTCGCTGGTGTAATTGGCGGTGCCGGCGGGCACAACCGGGCACCCGGGCAGAAATTTCAGGCTCGCTGGGTTCGGCGTTTGCTCGGTCTGAATGAACATCACGGGCTCCGCTGTCAGAGTATACGAAAGGATGCGCTTTAGCATGGGGCCGCGGCTCACCAAATCAACCCTTCGGCTCGGTCGCGTTACGGTCAGCTAACCGTGTCCAGCTGTTCCATCGTGGCGCCGCCGGGGACGATCGTGATCGGAATGCGCAATCGGGCTGCGGGCTTTCCTGTCAGATACGAGATCAGCGGTCCCGGGCCTTCGGGGCCGGTTCCGGCAGCCAGCACCAGGATCGAAATGCCCGGCTCCTCGTCGATCAGCGCCAACAACTCATCCCGGCACACTCCTTCGCGGATGTAGACGATAGGCATCGAGCCGGCGATCGGCGAAATTTCATCGCATAGCCTCTGCAACAGCTGCTCGGCCTCCTCCCGCCGCTCTTCTCGCGCCAGATCCTCGATGGCCCGCCAGTGCTGCAGCTCTGACGGCTCGATCACGTAGAGCAATGCAACGCGTCCGCCCGTATGCGCAGCGCGCCGCGCGGCATAATGGACGGCAATCTGGAGTTCCTCACTCTCGTCGACAACGACGAGAAAAACACGCTGGTGCGCATTTTGTGACATCGATTGTTCCCGTTCCCGATCTCAATCCCGACCAGATCAGGCACCTCTGAACGGAAGGCTCGCCAACCATCCTGCCACTACGGCGGTGAGCACCGCAATCGCGCCGTAGAAGCCGGGCTGACGGGTGGCGAAATCGGAGACGGACGCGTCGACCCCGACCTTCGAGACGACGAGCGGGGTCGTCTGGCCGCTGACGACGTCCTTGTCGCGGACCAGGAATACCTCCACGAGATAGGTTCCGGTTGGCACATTGGAGGGAAACGTGATGGTCGTGCGGAACAGCCGTTCGCCGAGGAAATCGACCTTGCCCATACGTTCAACAAAGAGCCCGGCCTGTAGTTGGGTACGTTCGAGCGCAGCGCGAAATGCGTCAACCACGACGGATGGCGCGGGAGTAGCGGCAACCAGTTTCATATTGGGTATCCCAAGCCGGTAGAACGCCGCCGCCGCGGGCGAAAGAATGTCGGCCATCGGCCGGCTCGCGGCGACCGCATAGAAGCTCGGCACGTTGGCAAACGTCACCGCCTGGGTATTCACCCAAATGCCGGCCACGCGGCTCTTGCGGCGCATGGTCATTTCGCGCTCTGGGCCCCGCACCGCGACGATCACGTCCCCTGGCCCGTCGATCGCGCCGAACAGCACCACGGATGCCCCGGTAAACCCAGTCGTGATCGCGATCAGGTGGCTGGTGAGATCCGCGACGAGTTCCTCGGCGTGCGCCGGCGGCCCCCAACACAATAGAGAAAATACGAGCAGGAGACGAAGGGATCCGACCTTGTCTGACGGCGAAACCGGCGCAGTCACCCGAATCGCTCGCGGCGTCGTGTGCGCCCGCGTTCGGCTCATCCCTTCTCCGAAGCGATGGAGTAGAGATCGGTCGGCGGCACCGTCATGTCGAAGGCAAGTTTCGCTGCCACGGCGAGCACCATCAGAGCCAGCAGAAGCCGCAACTGCTCGCCGCGCAGGCGCGTCCCGAACCGGGTTCCGATCCGGGCGCCAACGACCCCGCCGACCAGCAAGACGAGGGCGAGCACGGCATCGACCGTGTGGTTCGTATACGCCTGCAGCACCGTCACGTTGGCCGCGACAAAGATAATCTGCAGCAGCGACGTGCCCGGCACCACGCTGGTCGGCATTCCGAGCATGTAGATCATCGCCGGGACCATGATAAAGCCGCCGCCGATGCCAAGAATCGCGCTAAAGACGCCGATCACAAACCCGATACCGACCGGCAGCAGGGCGCTGATATAGAGCCTGGAGCGACGAAAGCGCGCCTTGAGCGGCAGGCCGTGCATCCAGGTGTGCTGATGCAGGCGGCGCCGCGAAACCCCCGGCTGGTGCAGCCGCAACAGCGCGCGGACGCTCTCGATCATCATCAAGGCGCCGAGGGCGCCGAGCAGCAGCACGTAACAGATCGAGATCGTCAGCTCGATCTGACCGAGCCGTTTCAGCAGGGTGAAAATCCACACGCCGAGCAGCGAGCCCATCAGGCCGCCGACCAGCAGGACGTACCCCATCTTGAAATCGACATTGCCGCGCCGCCAGTGCGCGAGCACGCCGGAGACCGACGCGCCGACCAGCTGGTTGGCCGAGGAGGCGACGGCGACAGTCGGAGGCACGCCAATAAAGATCAGCAGCGGCGTCAACAGAAAGCCGCCGCCGACCCCGAATACTCCGGAAAGAAAACCAACG
>JAFASL010000621.1 GCA_019244535.1 Alphaproteobacteria bacterium | reverse complement strand
TTTTGTCGCCAAGTATATGGGCGACGGCGTGCTGATTTATTTCGGCTACCCCGAGGCGCATGAGGACGATGCCGAGCGGGCGGCTCGCGCCGGGCTTGCGGTCATCGACGCGGTCGGCCGGCTCGCCACACAAGAGCCGCTGAACATGCGGATCGGCATCGCCACTGGCCTTGTCGTCGTCGGTGATCTGATCGGCGCCGGTGCGGCACAGGAGCGCGGCGTGGTCGGCGAGACGCCAAACCTCGCCGCTCGTCTGCAGGCGCTGGCCCGGCCGGGCACCTTGGTCGTTGCCGACGCCACCCGGAGACAGATCGGCACCTTGTTCGAGATCGAGGATCTCGGGCCCCAGCCGCTCGCGGGTTTTGCCGAGCCACAGCGTGCCTGGCGTGTGGTCGGCGAGAGTGGGGTCGTCAGCCGCTTTGAGGCATTGCGTTCGAGGACCACGCCGCTGGTCGGCCGTGACGAGGAGCTCGACCTCCTGACGCGGCGCTGGCAGCAGGCGAAGCTCGGCGAAGGGCGTGTGGTGCTGGTTTCCGGCGAGCCCGGCATTGGCAAATCGCGGCTGACCGTGGCGCTGTCGCAGCGCATCGAGACCGAACCGCACACCCGGCTGCGATACTTCTGCTCGCCGCACCATCAGGACAGCGCGCTCTACCCGTTTATCGGCCAGCTGGAGCGTGCCGCAGGGTTTACCCGCGACGACACGAACGCAACGAGGCTCGACAAGCTGGAGGCGCTGCTCGGCGACGGGGCGGAGCCGGGCGACCTCTCGTTGCTCGCCGAAATGCTGTCGCTTTCCGGCAGCGAGCGCTTCCCGCCGCTCGACCTCAGCCCGCAGCGCAAGAAGGAGCGGACATTGGCGGCTTTGCGGCGGCAGCTCCAGGCACTGGCGCGGCGGCAGCCGATATTGATGATCTTCGAGGACTTGCATTGGATAGATCCAACCTCGCGCGAGGTGCTCGACCTTACTGTCGAGAAGATCACGGAGCTGCCGGTGCTGATGGTCGCAACCTACCGGCCCGAGTTCCAACCGCCCTGGGTCGGAGGGTCGCAGGTAACGGTGATCGCGCTGAACCGGCTCGGCCGCAGCGAAGGGGCGACGCTCGTGTATCAGCTCGCCGGCAATCTCGGGGCGCTGCCGCCGGATATTGTCGACGAGATCGTCGAGCGCACCGACGGGGTGCCGCTCTTTGTCGAGGAATTAACCAAGGCGGTGGTCGAGGCCGGCGCCGATCGCGGCTACGTGTCGATATCCGCTGTGCCGCCGTCGTCGCTCGCCGTGCCCGCGACCTTGCACGCCTCGCTGCTCGGGCGCCTCGACCGGCTCGGTCCGGCGGCCAAGAATGTGGCGCAGGTCGGCGCCGCCATCGGGCGCGAGTTTTCCCATGAGCTGCTGGCAGCGGCCGTGCGGCTCGCCGAGCCCGACCTGCAAGAGGCTCTGCGCCGCCTCGTCGAAGCGGGCCTGGTCTTCCAGCGCGGCGCACCTCCGGCGGCGGAATATTTGTTCAAGCACGCGCTGGTCCAGGACACCGCCTACAGCACCCTACTGCGCGGCCCGCGCCAAGCGTTGCATCGACGGATCGCCGCAACCCTGCAAGAACGCTTTCCGGATCGCGTCGCCAGCGAGCCCGAGGCGCTCGCTCGCCATTTTTCCGAAGCATTGCAACCGGATCGTGCGTGGGAATATTGGCTCGAAGCGGGAAGACGGGCCGCGGAGCGGTCTGCCAATCCGGAAGCGATCGGTCATTTAACGAAGGCGCTCCAAACACTTGAGCTGCTGCCGGAGAGCGCGGAGCGGGATAGGCAGGAGCTGACGATCCGAAACACGATCGGCACGCCACTGATTGCCATGCATGGCTATGCGAGCCCGGAAGCGGGAGTGGCCTTCAATCGAGCCCGCGTTCTCTCTGGGCGGCTCGGAGACGCCAGTGCGTTGTTTGCGACGCTCAGTGGCGAGTGGGCCTTTCATTACGTGCGCGGCGATCATCGCATGATGCGGGAAGTAATCGATGAGGCGGAGAGCGCCGCCAAGCGGAGGCGCAACGAACCACTCGACTTGGTTGCTTACCGGTGCGGCGGACAAAACGCCCTCTATTTTGGGGAATTCGAAGC
>JAFASL010000505.1 GCA_019244535.1 Alphaproteobacteria bacterium | reverse complement strand
CTCCGTCATCTCCGCTTCGAGCACCTCTTGGAGCGCCGTCCGCACCAGTGCCCGCAGAAATTCCTCATCCCCTGCCAGAAGGGCTTTCACGTCGATTGTTCCGGACTTAACCTTCTTGCCGGTCATGGTGTGCATCCTCGCCAAAGGTCCGGTGATTGCGCAATCACCCGCATACCATGACCATTCGCCTCATCGGCTTTTGCTGAACCTCTCAGACGCTACCGGATTGGTCGCCGCGCGACGCGCGCCTCGCAATGCCAATGTCAGCTCTCGAAAACCTATTCAGCCGGGTAATGAAACCATTGCGAACACCGCGGTCTTTTGGCATGGTTCCCTGAGGGCAATGAACAAAATTTTGGGAGCCTCGAATTATTATCGGACGCAACCCGGGCCGACGGGCGAATCCGGCCTCCTCTCGCTGCAGCCGAGGCTCTCTTCTCCTCAGCGTTTTGGCTGTCGGCTGTACCGTGCAACTGACGGCTCCCTACAGCAGCGACATCGATACCCTAGCGAGTTCGCTTCAGTCAGATTTTCTGAAGTTCGCGGCAAACATGCAGATGATTGCCGGCACCCCTAAAGGCTATTATGAGCAGCAAAGCTCTCAATACAGTGATTTCGAAGCGCGCCTGGCCGTGATCCAAATGCGTTCCGAAAGCTTGAGTGGCGGCGTAGCCTGCGGCCAAGCATTGGAGGCAGCAAAGAAGGCTAAAATACCCGTCGCGGGGCAGATCGAAGAGTCGGTCACGACGGCTCTCTCCCAACCCGATACGAGCAGCGCCTCGTGCATCACGATCCTGGCGGAGCTCGCTCAAAGGAATATGGAGCGGCTGCGAAGGCAGCATGAACTTCGTTGTAATCCAACGGCAAAACCAATTCTTTGTACAACGCTGTTTTCGGCGCCCCCGATTTCCAATATTCTCGTTGCGGGACCGAGCGATGCGCCGCTTGTCAGCGCGGTAGCGATAACCCTCAACGAACTTGTCGGAGCCGAGCGAGACATCAAACCAGTCAGCAAAGAATAGGGGGACAAATGGCCGGATTTAACGTCACGGACGCGGCTGACCAGATATTTTTTGCGCTGGCTCAACAGTCGCAAAGCTCATTTCAAGGGGTCGTCCAGGACATAGAACAGCACGTCATACCCACGATGGCCTCAATCGCCCGAAGCCTGGCGGTGATTGGAGGGAGGCTGGCCGATGGAACCTACACACCAGAAATCGCCGATGACGAGGTTGCAGCGCAAATCGATGCAGCGGCGGCGGTGATCGTCAGGTTCGCCAACCGCGTTCTGAAGGAAATACAGGACATCATCAATGCGGTGATAGATGCCGTAAAACACGTAATCAATGCGGCGGTGCAGACGGCACTGATCGCATAGAGAATCAAACCAAAGCTCCCCCCGTTTAGACCGCCGAGACCGTCTGCGCCTGCTGTCCCGCGGATACCGGTTACCGGGCGTGTGTTCCGGGTGTTTGCAGCACGCCCTCGCTGACCAGCACTTCATGCGCCGCCCGGAATGCGTCGAGCCCCGCCGGAATGCCGCAATATGCAGTTGCATGCAGCAGCGCCGCCTTGATCTCTTCGACGGTAACGCCATTGTTGAGCGCGCCTTTGACATGCAGCTTGATTTCGGGCGCCCGGTTCAGTGCGGTGAGCATCGCCAGGTTCATCAGACTGCGGGTCTTGCGGTCGAGCGTCCGATCTCCCCAGGCCCAACCCCAGGCCCAGGCGGTCGTCGCCCGCTGAAACGACATCATGAATTCGTCCGCACGCGCCATGGAGGCGTCCACATATTCAGGCCCCAGCACCTCGCGCCGGATCGGCATCCCTTTCTGGAACAGAGCGTCGTCGTCAGCCATGTCTCATCCTCACAACAGCTTTGGTACGAGCATCATCGCGGCCTTTGCGCCGATATGCCGGTTCGAACAGGCGCGAGCGGATCAAAGAGGTCGTCAGAAGGTCCAAATTCCGCTTCGTTAAAGCCCATCGCCGCGAGGAAGGCCTCGCGCACCTCCGACGGCTGACCGGTCTGGAAGACATAATCTTCA
This sequence comes from Alphaproteobacteria bacterium, assembly GCA_019244535.1. Taxonomy (GTDB): domain Bacteria; phylum Pseudomonadota; class Alphaproteobacteria; order ATCC43930; family CGMCC-115725; genus AP-15. Next base: position 7,375 of record JAFASL010000505.1, on the reverse strand, counting down.
AGGCTGCGCCGGCTTAGCGGGTCGCGCAGCATCTCGGCGCGCGTCAGGCCGTCGGTCAGCGGTCCGCGTTCGGCGACCGGTAGGCGAATACGCCGGTTGATTGCCGGATCGCGGACGATCGCTTTGGGGTCCTCCCCCCGCTCAATAGCCTCGAGATCACGCTGAAAGCGGCGGCGGATCATGATTATGCCCTGATCGCTCGGGCCGAGATACTCGCGGCTGCGGTCGGCGATCCGCCCTTGGCCGACCCAGGTCACGAAATCCTGGTTCATGACGTGGCTCGTGATCCAGCGCCCGTTGTCGGCTTCGGCGATTGGCCCTTGCCAGGTCGGGATCCGGTTTTGCACGTATGGCTCGCGCTCTTTCGGGACGCGGTTGAATGCCCAGGTAATGCTGAGTGTATTCTCGTCGTCGACCGGCACGCGGTATTCTATGTGGTTGCCGGTGAACAGCGCATTTGGCCACAGGCAGACGCGGCCGGTCGTCCAAAGCTCATCTTGCTCGCTGGTGTCGGAGCGGATGCGCTTGTATTGGAAACCGTACTCGAACTCGCTGAAATCGACCTTCACGTGGTGCGGCGCGTAGGGGCCCGTCCTGCCTTTCAGCCGCAGACTCCAGTTCGAGTGGGTCCATTCGAAATGCACCGGGTCGATCGAATTCTCCTGGCACTGGAGCCAGTTGCATGGGATCTCGGCCTTGACGATCTGGCGGAAGCCGTTCGGCCAGGAAAAGAATTCCCAATCCGGAACCAATGGCTGCGGCTCCGGCCCCAAATAGGCCCATATCAGCCCGCCCAATTCGGCGACCGGATACGCTTTGATGTAGATCGCGTCACGGAGGCGTGCGTCGGGATGCGCCACGTCCTCGTAGGGTTGCGCCAGACAGCGGCCTGCCTCGTTATATAGCCAGCCATGATAATTGCACCGCAGCCCGTGCGCCTCGACATAGCCATAAGAGAGATCGGCGCGGCGATGCCGGCAGTGCCGGTCAATAAGGCCCCAGCGACCGCCGAGATCCTTGTAGAGCACGAGGTCTTCGCCCATCAGCCGCACCGGCTTCGCGCCTGGCCGGTCAAATTCGCTGGCGCCGGCGATTGGCCACCAATAGCGGCGCAACAGTTCGCCCATCGGCGTCCCGGCACTGGTCTGCGTCAGCAGCTCCCAGCGGCTGCGCGGCTCGTGCGTGCGGTCTTGCGTCACCGGCGATCTCCACTTTCCATCCCGCCGGAAACGGTACTCGGCAGATATTCCAGGGGCAACAATGTTGGGCGGCAGCGCCGGGTTGCTCGGCCTAAACGCGCTCTCGCCCGATACCCGCGGGTATCCGCTCCGAGAGGCCGGCGGATTTGTGAACAAAACGAAGCGGCACGTCCCAGTCGAAATTGCGATAGACGGCCGCCAAGTTCGCGTAGGGCGGCGATTGCGCGAACAGCTGAAACGTCAGCCGGTGACCGGCGTAATCGGAGTTGAGGAGGTCGCGCGCAAAGGCCAGAAGACGCCGCCGGTCTTCGGCCTGCCACTCTGGGCTGACCGCGTAATATTTGTCGAGCCACGGCGCGGTTTCGGGGTTCTGGAACGCGGCAAAATCGGGTGTCACGCAGATCTGGCCGCCGAACAGCTCGCGGCAGAGATGCATCATAGCGTTCAGCTGCGAGGAGGCCAGGACGCGCCCAGTGTAGAGGAGAGACTGGTTCGGCATGACGAGACCGCCCGGGCTGTCCTCCGCCAGCGCAATCGCGGCGGTCAGATGCGCATTGATGCCTTCGCGATAACAGGCGAGCAGCGCCAGCTTCTCTTGCACTGCCTGCTGCTTGTCGAGGCCGGTCTGACGTGCATTGAACAGCGCCGCCCCGATCATCATGTCCGCCACTTTGAGACTGCGCAGGACAAAGGCGTAGGCGCTGTAGCGGTGCAGGGTCGCGCGGATAAAGCTCGCCGCCTTTGTGTGACGATAAAAAAGGACGTTCTCCCAAGGGATCAGTACGTCGTCGAAGACAAGGAGCGTGTCGACCTCGTCGAAGCGGCTGGCGAGCGGGTAATCCTCGGCACAGGCGCGCCCGGCAAAGCCCGTCCGGCAGATGAACTTCAGGTCCGGTGAGCCGAGATCGCAAATGAAACCGACCGCGTATTCCGACAGCTCGGCATCACCCCAGTTGGCGATTGTCGGTTTCACGAAGGCTTGGTTGGCATAAGCGGCGGCAGTTTCGTATTTGGCGCCGCGCACGATAATCCCGGCGCTCGTCTCCTTTACGACATGCAGGAGCATGTCGGGGTCCTGCTCCTGAGGCCGCTTTGACCGATCGCCTTTGGGGTCCGTATTGGCCGAGACATGAAACGGATCCAGTCGCACGACGCGATCGACATGCCGCCGGATATTTTCTGCGAAGGCGGGATCGACTTCGCTCAGAATGTCCTGTCCGTCAAACAGCGACCACATCTCGCCGACGGTTTCGTCGCCGATGCGGGTCACCACACCGCCGATCTCGTCCAGGACGGTTTCGACCGCCTCGCGCTTGGCGTGCCAGTCGGCTGGCGAACGAGGTAGCTTGAGGGCGACCGCGCAGACCTCGCCATCCTCGCCGCGCCAGGTCAACACGCCGGCAAACCGCGGGTCGTGCTGCATGCCATAGATGTGCGCCCGCAGGTCGACGAGCGGCCGGAACATCGGATGCGCCGCCACCTCCTTGACCTTCTCGCCATTGATCCAGACCTGCCGACCGTCGCGGATCGACTGCAGGTATTCGTCTCCCGTACGGATCATCGGCCTCATTCCTTTGAAGGTCGTCGAGCGCGGCGGCTGGCCGCCCGGGACGGCTAACGGCTGCTGATTTCTATTCGCGGAACTGTGCCGCACGCCATCTCACCGCAGCAGGGACACCCTCGTTGCCGACAATTTCGCGAAACTTCGCGCCGAACTCGGTTTTGGTCGCGTAGAGCGGGCCGAGAATATCAAGGCCGGCATAGATTGCGGTGCGGAAACCTGCGGCATCCGCCCCGCGATTGACCGCGCGTTTGGCTGCGTAAAGCGCTTCCGGAGAAATTAAGGACAGCCGCTTGGCATAGCGCAGGCTGGCCTCTCTCAACTCAGCAAGCGGCACGACTCGATTGACCATACCGAGCTGCAAGGCAGTCTGCGCGTCGATCGTATCGCCAAAATAAAGCAGCTCTCTGGCCTTTTTGTAGCCGATGATCATCGGCATCACGAGCGCCGGGCCGACACTGGAGAAGCGGACTTCCGGCTCGCCGAAAGTCGCGTTATCGGCGGCAATAGTCAGATCGCACAGCATAACGAGCTCGCAGCCGCCGCCGAGCACGTGCCCTTGGACCGAGGCGATCACCGGCTTCTTCATAACCCACGGCGTCATTTCAAACTCGAGCTGAGGGGCCAGATGCTCGTGCGCCTTGGTCGGATCGCTGCGCCAATCGTCCGTCCCCGGCGCCCTCGCTGAAATGTCATAACCGGCGCAGAAGCTGCGGCCTTCGGCGCGCAGCAGCACGACACTGGTGGTGGTATCGGCGTCAGCGCGGCTGAAGGCAGCGAGTAGTTTCTGCTGCAACTCCGCACTGATCGCGTTGAGCTTTTCCGCACGGTTCAACGTGATGACGCTGACCTTTTCGTCCGCTTCGTACAGCACTACGGGATCGGCCACGGTCTAGACTCCCTCTGATATTGAGTTGCGCGCCAGCCGGTCGATCGCTCCGAGCCCCTCGCGGATACCGCCGACCACGGCAATCCCTGCGTCGCGAAGACGCGCGACCTGCTCACGGTTCATGACCCCGGGCCGGGTGTGCAGCAGGTAATGCGGCTTGCTGCTGTTCGCCGCCGCGCGCTCGAACAGTTCGAGGTAGGTCCACCCGACATCGGGCGCCTCGAAGGGCTGGCCATCGCAATTGTCGCGGCAGAATACGACTATGTCGTGATCGGGGCTCGCATCGAAAACGCCAAAGGCATGTGGCAGATTAGCCAGGAAGGTGCCGTTCCCCCATGCATCGAGCGGGTTCCCGTCGCCGCTGACAAAGCCGATCCGATGTCCGACTTCAGCCATTGCCGCAGCTGACAGCGGAGGTAACTGCAGGTCTGCGGATGCGGCGATATCGAGGATCAGCTCGGCTAGGCCGCCGGAGGACGTGACGACGCCGATCCTGCGCCCCGCCGGAGGTTTCATGCTCTGGGCCGCGGCAATGACCTCGGTGAACTCGACGAGGTCGGCGACTTCGATCGCCTGGTGGGCGCGCAGAAGTTCGGAGACAAACCCGGGGTCGCCCGCCACTCCGCCCGTATGCGTGGTTATGGCATGCCGGGTGCGTTCGGCCCCTCCGACCTTTAGCACCACGACCGGCTTGCGCTGGGCCGCGGCGCGGTCGAGTGCGGCAACAAAGCGATCCGGGTCTCTGACGGTCTCGATAAACCCGCCGATCACCTTCGTATGCGGGTCATCGGCGAGATATTCGAGATAATCCGCCGCCGCTAATACGGCTTCGTTGCCGGACGAAACGACGTGACTGAAGCCAAAACGCCTGACGTCATTCAACAGGCTGACGCAGAACGCACCACTTTGCGAGACGATGCCGACATTGCCGGCGAGGCCCGCGGGGTCGCGCAATTCCTGCAGGTAGGTCGAGCTGTGGTGATGGGGGTTGAGCACCCCCATGCAGTTGGGGCCACAGAGTGCGATGCCATAGTCGCGACAGATCCCCGCGATTTGGCTCTGGCGCCGGCGCCCCCCATTACCACGTTCGGCAAATCCGCCGTCATAAATGACCGCACCCTTGACCCCGCGCTCCGCCGCCGCGGCGAGCGGCTTGAGAACGCGCTCGTGGCCCACACAGAAGGCGGCGATGTCCGGCGCCTCCGGCAATTCCCCAAGGTTAGTGTAGCATGTGCGGCCAAGCACCGTCGCATAGCCGGGATTGACCGGGAATACCGGCCCGGCAAAGCCGAAACGGTCCAAGGAGGCGATCAGCCTTCGCCCGATCGTCGGTTTCTCCGACGCCCCGATGACGGCGATCGATTTTGGCCGAAAGAGCGCTTCCAGCCGCATCGGTCATCGCTCCTATTTGCTCCGATCTGATGCATCATAAAAACATCGTTCGCAGCAGTCACTCCGCGCAGTTGCCGCGCTCACCCTTTCAATTGGTAGACGCGACGGCGCACCTCTGACGGTATGAAATGATAGCAAGAATTATGGGATTCTGGCTGGTTGGCTTCGGGCTGACGCTGATGCTCCCGGCCTGCACCGATTTGGCTGATGTGCTCTGCCGGCCCGCCGGACAATGCCCAAATGCGCCTGACGGAATCAACAAGACGCATTAGAATGGGGCATTGCCGTCGCGGTACACCTCAGCCTGCCGGCCTGATCTGCACAGCGTCGCTCTTGCGGATAGGGAACAGCCGTCGCGACCAATGCGCGCCGGCGGGCACCGGAATTGGGAGAGGTCTTTGGCGATTCGACGTGCCGCGCCGCAACTCACATTCCTCGCGATCTTTCTTGCATTCCTGACGACTTCGTGCGCGGTCAATCAAACGGCGGATCGATACCCCGGTCCGGCCGAAGCGCCACTCGGCCCCGATAATAGGCAGTTATGGTGGGTCCCGATTGATGTTGGAGGTGAGCAATCCCTCCTGCAAACTGCGGTATATCGGCCCGCAGGCTCGGGTCCTTTTCCGCTTGTTACGATCAACCATGGTAAGCCAAGACCTGGCAGCACCGACCCGAGTGCGATGCGCCCCAGCTTTGGCGCCGCCGCACATTGGTTCGTCGAGCGCGGCTTTGCGGTGGCGGTGCCGATGCGGCGCGGGTATGGCCTCTCGTCTGGTCCGATCAGCGACACTGCCGGCCCCTGCAGCGACCGCGATCACTTTGCTACGGCGCTGAAGACTGCCGCCCAGATGGAAGGTGTTGTCGCCTATCTACGCAATCAGATGTTTGTCGACCGCAATCGGGTCGTTGTCGTCGGGCAGTCCTATGGCGGGTTGGGAGCGCTAGGCGTCGCTTACGACAAACCCGAGGGTGTCATCGGAATCGTCAATTTTGCTGGCGGCGCGGGGTCCAACCGCCCCGGTGAGATCTGCAGCGGTCGCGAGCGGCTGATTTCCGCCGTCGGCAAGCTCGGCGAGCGCAACCTGTTGCCGCAGATCTGGCTCTACGCAGAGAATGATCACTATTTTGAACCGGGCCTCGCGCATGCAATGCTCGACGCCTATCGCGCCGGCTCGCGCGCGCCCATCACTTTCGTCGATCTGCCGCCCTTCGGCGACGATGGGCATTTCACCTTCGCCCGCGGCGACCCGGCGATCTGGGCGTCACCGGTGGACCGTTACCTTGCGAGCATTCAGATTGCGGATAAGGAACACTGAGCTTGCTCACGCCTCGTCGAAGAGATCCCGGAGGAGCCCTTCATCATGTCTATGCGCGCCGTCGTCGTTGCTGGCCTGATCAGCATTGCCGCCCCTGCTTTCGCAGTTCCCGAAAACACGGGTTGGCCTGATTATCGGGAGAGCGATTTCGTCATCACCGGCTACAAATTCGCGAGCGGCGAGACCCTGCCTCAGCTGAAATTGCACTATCGCACGCTCGGCTCAGCCGAGCGCAATGCTGCTGGTGAGATCGTCAATGGCGTATTGCTGCTGCAGGGCAATACCGGCACCGGCGCGAACTGGCTGCGGCCGAGCTTGGCCGACGAATTGTTCAAAGCTGGACAGCCATTAGACGCCAATCGCTACTTCATCATCATCCCCGACGCGCTCGGCCGCGGCGGGTCGAGCAAGCCTTCCGATGGGCTCAAGGGCAATTTCCCGCACTACCGATATCGCGACATGGTCGACAGTGTGCACCGGCTGGTCACTGAGGGGCTCAAAATCGCGCATCTGCGGCTCGTCATCGGCAGCTCGCTCGGCTGCATGCACAGCTTCATGTGGGCCGAGATGTACCCCGAGCTGATGGACGGGATCGTTGGGCTTTCCTGTCAACCGGTTGAGATCAGCGGCCGCAATTGGATCATGCGCCGTGCCGCGGCCGAAGCCATCCGGCACGATCCGGATTGGAACAACGGCAATTACGACAAGGAGCCGTCTCATTACATCTACAGCGCCGCGGCGGGATCGTTCATGCCCGAGAGCGCGGCGCGCATCCAGGAAATGGCGCCGACCCGCGTCACGGCGGACAAACTGTATGATGAGCGAGTGGCGCGGATCGCGAAGAGCGATGCGAACGACGCGCTGTGGGCGATCGAGTCGATCGAGGACTACAGCCCCGAACCAGACCTTACGAAGATCAAGGCCAAAGTTCTGCTGATCAACACGGTCGAGGACACCGCGAACGCGCCGGAGCTGGGCACAGTCGAGCGCGCGATGAAGAGCATTCATGAAGGCCGTT
>JAFASL010000383.1 GCA_019244535.1 Alphaproteobacteria bacterium | reverse complement strand
AAAAGAAGATTCGGACGATTCCGGCCGCGACGATGAAGGGCCTCGCGGCGGGGGAATGGCCTGGGAACATTCGTGAGCTGGAGAATTTCATCGAACGTGCCGTTATCCTGACGCGGGGCGAGTCGCTTGAAGCGCCACTTTCCGAGTTACGCAAGCCAAGCACCGAAAAGTCCGCTTCTCCGGCCGCTCAACCCGTGCAGGAAGACATCGCACGTATTGTGAAGGAAACCATCAACGCCGCCCTGCATGGGAAGAGGCCCACTGACGAGTATGCTCAAAAGGAGCGTGAAAAGATCGTGAGGGCCCTCATCGAAAGCAATGGCCGTGTTGGAGGAGCCGATGGGGCCGCAGCGCGCATGGGCATCAACCGCACGACTCTCATCTCGCGCATGAAGAGACTGGGTATCGATCCCAGGCAGTACACCGCCTAAGCCGAAAGCGTCCATACCGCCCTCTTTGCCCCCGCCGCGGCCGGCCCTTTCCGCAAATCGCAGTCACCTCGAATCACGTATAACTGTCGGAACTGCCTTCGACACTCTCGACTCATCGCAACACTGCTCTCGACCCAGACTCTGAAAATTCAGCGAGTTACAGATCGATAGGTTTGGCACGCACATTGCCTTTATTGCGTGGGTCAGACGCCTTCCGATACGGGAAGTCGGATAGCCGGGATTCGCCCGCAGCTTCCCGTTGTAGCGGCGATGAGACAGATCAAACGCGGAGACAGTTCAGTTCGAAGCTTGAAAAATCGGAGGAAACGTTGAAAACTTACACGGAAAGTAGGCATTGGTCACCGGGGCGTCGAGTGGTTTCGGACTTTCTCGTCGATGCCGAAGCCCTGCTCGCTGCCCGTCTCGAGCGCGTATCGGTGGACGATATTTCGCGCCAGGCCCAGCCCAACCCCCTCCATCCACAACAAGGAGCTTATCACCATGGATGACGTCATCATCATCGGCGGCAGCTTTGCCGGTCTCGCCGGCGCCCCCCTGCAGCTGGGCCGTGCCCGCCGCAAGGTCACCGTTCTGCGATACCGGCCTGCCGCGCAACCGCTTCGCTGGCCGCTCGCATGGCCTGCTCGGCCACGATCACAAGCCGCCGCTGGAAATCTTGGCAGAGGCGCGGCAGCAGCTGGCGCGTTATCCCACGATCAGGCTGGTCAATGCCCGCGCCGACAGCATCTCCGGCGCCATCGACGATTTCTCCGTCCTCACTGGCGATGGCGAAAGCCTTGGGGCGCGCCGCCTGATCCTGAGCTATGGCGTCGCTGATCAGATGCCTGATGTTCCGGGCTTTGCCGAAGGCTGGGGCACCTCCATCGTGCCCTGCCCCTATTGCGACGGCTTTGAAGTCGCCGGCCGGCATTGGGGCCTCGTCTGGTCCGGCCCGCAGTCGCACAACTATGTCAGGCTGTTCCACGATTGGACCGACACGTTGACGCTCTTCGCCGCTGGTCACGACATTCCGCCCGATATCCGGGCCGATCTGGCGCGCCGCAACATACCTGTCGTCGATGGCCGGATCATCGAGATCGCCCATCACGGGGGCCATAACGCCACCGTCAAGCTCGATACCGCCCCCGACTTCGCAGTCGATATCCTGTTCGCGCATCCGCGCAACAAGCCGTCCGCAAGCCTGCATGACTCACTGGGCCTCGCCACGGTCAATACGCCCCTCGGCATCGCCCTCAAGACCGACGAGCGCCGCGAAACCAGCATACCCGGCATCTACGCCGCCGGCGATCTTGCAAACCCAGCCATGGCTTCGGTCACCACGGCAATATCGCAGGGCGCGACGGCGGGTATCTCGGCCCAGCAGTCGATGTTGGTTTGAGAGCACAGATTGGAGGATGAGCATGGCCGTCGAACCGGACAGCGCGGGTGTGCGCTTTCCTCCGCCCTTCCTCTATCTGGGAGCGCTGCTGATGGGGCTGGCGGCGGAGCGGTTCGTCACCCTCCGCTCTTTCGGCATTGACTGGCGGTTGCTGGTCGCGACGGGCGCGCTGCTGTTCGTTGCCGGAGCGGCGATGATGCTTGCGGCGGCGGGGCTGTTCCGGCGGCTGGGCACCAACGTTCCGCCGTCGCAGCCAACGACCCTCATCGCAACGACCGGTCCCTATCGGTGGACCCGCAATCCCATATATCTCGGAATGGCGCTTATCTATGCCGGCCTTGCGATCGCCTTCGACGGGCCGATCGCCTTCGCCTTGCTCCCGTTGGTGCTGATCGCGATCCAGACGCAGGTGATCGCCCGCGAGGAGCGCTATCTCGAAGCGAAGTTCGGCGACGACTACCGCCGCTACAAGGCCGAGGTTCGCCGATGGCTCTGACTATTCCGCTGCTGCCGCCTGGGGGCCGCGAAACCGGCATGCCCGGCATGGCCGCGGGCCATCCTGAAGGTTGTGGGCCTGTGTCACGACCAACTGACTGGCCGACTGACCTTTCAGTACACCCCGCGCGGGAGGAGGCGCACATGTCCAAGACCGGAGACACCGAAGCCAGCGTCAGCATCACTCGTCCGACCGCTCTTGGAAAAGGCTGACACACAAGGCTGACACACATGGAGTTCCAGCACGTCACTTTCGACCTGCCACACGGCACCTTTCACGCGTTGCAGGGTGGAGATCCCGATGGCCAACCGACCATCGTCTTGCACGGCTTCCCGGACCACCCCCCGACCGCAAAGCCCTTCCTTGCCGAGCTCGGCCGCCGTGGCCGTCACGTCGTCGCTCCATGGCTTCGGGGTTACGCGCCGTCCCCGACTGCGGGGCCGTTCGACTTCGCAGCCCTCACCAGCGACGTGCTCGCGCTGATCGAC
>JAFASL010000303.1 GCA_019244535.1 Alphaproteobacteria bacterium | reverse complement strand
CCGCGAAATCGGTGCGCAGATCCGCCAGGAGCAAGCCCATTGCGCAAAGGATGCCGGGGTTGCGCGGCACCAATACGCGATGAATGTCGAGCTCGATCGCGAGCCGAGCGGCATGCAGCGGTCCGGCGCCGCCAAACGCCACCAGCGTATAATCACGCGGGTCGTGGCCTCGCTGCACGCTTATGACGCGGATGGCCCGCGCCATGTTGGCGGTGACCACGGCGATGATGCCGTGCGCGGTGGCCAGCGCATTCATGTTCAGCCGTGCCGCGAGGCGGTCGATGGCCGCCCTGGCAAGATCACTGCGCACCGACATCCGGCCGCCGAGGAGATGCGTCGGGTTGAGCGTCTGCAAAACGACATTGGCGTCGGTGACCGTCGGTTCGTCATTGCCGCGGCCGTAGCAGGCCGGCCCCGGATCGGCTCCGGCGCTGCGTGGCCCAACCTTGAGCAGACCGCCAGTATCGATGAATGCGATCGATCCGCCGCCCGCGGCGACAGTGTGTATATCGAGCATCGGGGCCTTGATGGGATAGCCATGGACCATCGCCTCCCGGGCCGGTCTCACCTCGCCGCCCTGCAATAGCGAGACATCGGTGGACGTGCCGCCCATATCGAAGGAAATGATGTCGCGCGCTCCGGCAAGCTGCGCCGTCGCCTGTGCCCCGACTACCCCTGTGCTCGGCCCCGACAATATCGTGCGCACCGGCAGGCGCGCCGCCGTGTCAAACCCGACCACGCCACCGTTGGACTGCGTCAGATACGGCGTCGCAGTAACCCCGAGCGCCTTAAGCCGGTCGGCAACGCCGCGAATATAAGAAGCCATGATCGGGCCGAGATAGGCGTTGACCACAGTCGTCGACAGCCGCTCATATTCACGGAACTCCGGTGCGACCTCATGCGAGGCGCATACGAAAGCCTCGGGGAATTCGTCTGCCACGATGCGCCGCGCCGCAGCCTCATGCGCGGCATCGAGAAAGCTGTAGAGAAAGCAAATGGCAACCGCCTCGACCCGAGCGGCGCGTAAAATCCGGACCGAGTCGCGCACCGCAGCCTCGTCCAACGCAGTTTCGACACGCCCGTCGTGGCGTAGCCGTTCTGGGACTTCACAGCGCAGCGAGCGCTCGACGAGCACCGGTGGTTTGTCCGCCTGCAAGTCATAAAGATCCGGCCTTTTTTGCCGGCCGATTTCGAGCAGATCGCGAAAGCCGGCACTGGTGATCAGGCCGGTTGCTGTGCCGCGGTGCTGGATCAGTGCATTGGTCGCTACCGTCGTGCCGTGGCCGAAGTAGCAGATATCGCTCGACTGAGCGGCGAGCTGTTCGAGGGCTTGGCCGACCCCTTGCGCAACCGCTTGCGAGGGATCCGCCGGGGTGGAAGAAGTCTTCCAAACCGCCATGCGGCCACTGACCTCTTCGAACAGGCAAATGTCGGTGAATGTGCCCCCAGAATCGACGCCAACCCGCCACGCCATCGGTCAGTCCTAATGCTTGCCTCCCATGTTCATAATCGCGGGATACCGGCATCGGCGCAATCCGGTGATGTTGCCGGCTCGTCCGAACTGTTCCGTAAATTGTTCGCTCACAGTTAAGCCGGTGATCGCCCACGCGGTCAGGGAGCGATTGAGGCCGGCAATGTCCGTCAGACATCGGCGGCTGTCCAGCCTTCTGGTGAGGGTGTGGATCTCGCAACCGCGCTGGTGCCGTCAAACAGTAATAATTTCTTGCACTCAGCCTTTTTTCTATGCGCTAATCCTCCATCTATCGGAGACTGTCGGCACAATGGCTGCCGAAGGGCTCGCTATTGGGAGATGAGGAGGAAGACACAAATGGCGACCTTGGACGAGATTGGGCAGGAAAAGCAGCGGATTTCCGAGCGGCTGGCGCGGGTGGAAGCCGAACGGACAAGGCTGGCTGACCAGCTCAATGAATTGGAAGTTGCCGAACGCGTGTTAACGCGATTCGGCGGCACGGCCGGCACTACTGCCGAACGGCGGCGGCGAGGGCGCCCTGCAAGGACTGCACCAGCGGCCGGGGGACAGCGGGCCGCCGGACAGCGCAGAGCACGAGGTGGAAAAGCGGCCCCCAGCGTTTCGCTGAGCGATGCGACGCTGCAAGCCGTCAAGGCGCATCCCCAAGGCGCCACTGCGAACGAGATCCTCGGCCACCTATCGAAGGAATTCGGGATGGCGGTCCGGCCAAACCATCTCGGGATTGCATTGCAACGCCACCGCCGCGCCGGCCGGCTCGAGAACCGCGATCAGCGCTGGCATCTGCCGCCATCGGCCGGGGAACATTCTGCAATAGCCGGCTGAGCCCAGCAGGGCTGGGGGCTCGGGCGATCGGGTGCGCTGAGGGGATCACCGTCACGGCGTCCCGCCGAATGGCGCAACGGTTGGTCAGGCAGAACTGGCGAGCGTAATCTCGGCAACGCTCTTAGGCCACGCCGGTCCGGACTTGGCACTCGAGAGCGAGCTTTCGAGATTTCGTCGCTTTGCTCCTAATGACAGGCACCTTAGGGCGTCATTGCGAGGAGCCCCCGGGTCCGCGCTGCGCGCGGCCCGAGGTTAAACTCCGTGACAAACAATCCCGTCGCGGGTTTCAGGCGCTTCGCCAAGTTAGGCTCTGATTCTTCAGGGAATTTTCAGCAATCGCCTGGCGTTGCCGCTGAGCAATTTTTCTTTGTCCTCGGTGCATAGGGGCAAGGTCTCGGTCCATTTCGTACCCGGCATGTTGTCGACGAACGGGTAATCCACGGAGAAGAGGATCCGATCTATCCCCATTTCCATTACGCAGCACAGCAGAGCCGGATCGGAGAAAAACCCGCTCGTTGTTATGTAGAAGTGCTCGCAGAAGGTATCGCGGAAACCCTTGCCGCCTCTGCCATCGCGCGCCAAGCCCATATTGATGCGCCACAGATAAAACGGCAGCCCTTCGCCGAGATGCCCGAGAATGATTTTCAGACTGGGATAGGCATCAAACACACCGCTCAAGACCAGACGAATGCCCTGCGTCGCGGTCTCGACGGTGAAGCCCCAGCCGGCGCGCAACAGTGATGGGTATTGCGCCGCGTAATCTTTGTAGTACGCCTCGATGACCGTCGGATGCGGAATGGAAGGATGCATATAGAGCGGCACGTCGAGGGCGTGCGCCCGCTCGAAAATCGGCCAAAAGCGCTTGTCATCAAGAAACAGCCCGTTCGTGAGGCCGTTGATCAACGCACCTTTGAAGCCGAGCTTGGTGACGGTGCGCTCCAGCTCGTCCGCAGCCGCCTTCGGATCGGGTGACGGGATTGCAGCAAAGGCGGCAAACCGGTTGGAATGCGCTCGGACTGTTTCATAGAGCCGGTCGTTCGCGCCGCGCGCCAGCCCGACGGCGGTCTCGGCATCGAGTTTTTGCAAACCCGGATTGGCGTGTGACAGGACCTGCAAGTCGATCCCGGCCTCGTCCATTTCTCGCAGCCGCAAGTCACCGACATCGTCGAGGCGCTCGACGATACGGGGCACATTGGTTGCGTCCAACCCGGTGATATGGCGTTTAACCTCCGGGTCGAAGTAATGCTCCTCCAGCGCGATGATGTAGGGCTTTGCTGCCATTCGTTCCTCCTCCCATGCCAGCCAAAGACGACGGCCGTCCGTTTATCAGCGAGGCCAGTGGGCCGAGACGCGTCAATGGTCCGATAATCTGCGGGCGTGACCCCGCAGGTCGTAACTCTCGTCGGCTGCCTGCTCCGGCGACAGCCGCGGCTTGCCCGCCAATAGCCGACGCGCGACGACGTGGTCGGCAGTTCGGTTGACCGACTCGACGCCGATCAAACGCGCGCCGCGAAAGCAGAATACCGAGAAATTGCGGTCGGCGGGATTGCCGCGGAGAACCGAGTTGTCGTGGCCTGTCGTGATGCCCGCTATCTGCAATTTGAGATCCCCCTGGTCGCTCCAGAACCATGGCACCTTCTCGTAGGGCGCCGGCCGGCCGGAGAGACGGTCAGCAATGCAACGGCCTTGGTCCACCGCATTCTGAACCGATTCCAAGCGGACGCGGGAGGAGGCGAACGGCGTCGGAAAATTGGCGCAATCGCCAATCGCCGAGATCGCCGGGTCGCTGGTACGCAAATATTCATCCACGACGATACCGTTATCGACCGCGAGCCCAGCGTCCCTCGCCAGCCCGGCATTCGGGCTGACGCCGATACAAATCAGCACAAGATCTGCAGGGATGCGGCGGCCACCCGTTGTCTCGACCCCGATGACCCGTCCGCCCGCACCAAGGATCCGGGCCAATCCCGTACCCAGTGCGACCTCGGCACCCCAGCCGATATGGGCCTCGGCAAAGAACCTCGACACGGTCGCGGAAACCACCCGGCCCATCGGGTGATGCGTGATCTCGATGATATGGACGCGCGCGCCGGCGGCGAGCGCGACGGCGGCGAATTCGAGGCCAATGAACCCGGCGCCGACGACCACAACCTCGCTTGACCCGTTGAGCCGCTGCCGCAACGCATCCGCCTCGGGGAGGGTTCGCAATGCGTACACGCCGTCGAGCTCGGCTCCGGGCACCGGCAGCAGCCGGCACCCGGCTCCGGTTGCAAGGATGAGATCGCTCCACGACAATTCGATGCCTGAGGCCAAATGGAGCCGGCGTTCTCCCCGATCTATCTTTGTCACGGCATCGCCATAGATCAGGTCGATCTGCTGCTTGGCGTAAAACTCGGCGGGCCGCAGCCACAAGTCGTCGACCCCGGACTGACCGGCCAGATAGGATTTTGACAACGGCGGGCGCTGGTAAGGCAGAGCTGGCTCGTCGCCAATCAGCAAAATGCGGCCGGCGAACCCGCCATCGCGCAACGATGCGGCAGCTTGGAAACCGGCTTGGCCGGCGCCAATGACGGCGACGACCGGAACGGGCATCAGACCTGCGTCTCAGGCAAATAGACGACGAGCCCTTCGAATTCAGGGGTTGCGACGAGTTGGCAGCTCAACCGGCTGCTTGGCTTGCGCTCGCTCGCGGTGAACTCGAGCATTGCCTTCTCGTCGTCGGACTGGGTCGGAGTGCGATCGAGCTGGTCCGGCTCTACATAGACATGGCAGGTAGCGCACATCATCTCGCCGCCGCACTCGGCGACGATGCCGTCGATCCCGTTGATGATCGCTGCCCGCATGACGCTGGTCCCGAGCGGCACGTCGAGCACTTCGCGCGCCCCGTT
>JAFASL010000260.1 GCA_019244535.1 Alphaproteobacteria bacterium | reverse complement strand
CCGACATTAGGAGCGGGTCCGCCACCTTGAAGTAAAACAGACCCTGAGAGGGATAGAGGACTTCGCCGGCCACTCCATCGAGCGCCATGTCCGCGAGATGCTGCTCGGGGTCGTAGCCGCCGCGCAGCACGTCTTCAAAGCGCCCCTCGGGGGAGATTGTCTCGGGCGCCTCGAACCGCGCCCCGGTGCTGGAGATGAGCCCAATCCCGGAGAGGACCTGATCCTTCTCGACTACGACGTAGTCGCCGCCATTGATTCGCTCTATCCGCGGCGCCCGGTCGCGGAACGCCTTGTCGATGCGGGTCTGCCAAAGGTCGGGCGGCTCGAACACGTGAGAGTCGGACGACAAAACCAGCGGCAGCATCGGCATCTCCTTTCTCACCCGATCGGCTCATTTGGCGTCGTAGGTGATCTTGCCGGTAACTGGACCGGCCTCTCCCGGCACCTTCGCAGTCAGTATCAGCTGCCACTTTCCGGCCATCCCGGTCTCGATCAAAAACCGATAGAGCCCCGGCTGGTCTGATGCGGTTTGCGTCACCTTGCCCGACATCTCGCCCATGCCGCTCGGGCCCATATCCGTCTTGGACTCGAGGACGACAGCTCCCTCGACGGGCTTTTTGTCCTCTACATGCACAAGTCGAACCACGACCGTGGTCTTGCCGGGCGCGGAGGGCTGCACCTCGACCGGCTCAAAACGGTAGTCATTGGGGGCCGCGGTCGTGAGCGTCGTGGTTACGAGCAGCACCGCGCCCCACGCAGCGACACCGATGCCCACGATCCGGCCGATCCGGGACCCCATCGGGACAGTCTTCTCCAACAGGACAAAGCCAGCCAAGCCGATAATCCAGAACAAATTCATGATGCCGCCAAAAAACAGCAGACCCATCAAGAACCAGCAGCACCCGAGGCAATAGCTCCCGTGCTCGAGCCCCATTCTGAAGGCGCCGAGCCGACCGGGCCGCCAGCTCTGGACAAGAAAGCCCATCGGCGAGCGACAATGCCGCAAGCAGATGCTTTTGACCGGTGTCAACTGCCACACGCCGGCAACGAGCAGAATTGCACCTCCGAGCCAGTAGCTTGTCGTTGCCATCATCGGCGACAGCAGACCGAGCTGCTCCAATCCCCACTGCAGCGCGGTCGCGAGTGCGCTGAAACCGCCCCAGGCTACCAAATATCCTGAAGCGAAAATCCCAGTCGGAACAAAGGGACGGCCGCCCGCTTTCTGGTTGCGGTTTACCCGCGCGAAGAGAAGCAGTATCGGCGCCGCGCTCGGCAGCATCATCGCGGCCATCATCGCCCACCACATTGCGAACATCAGACCGGCGTATCCGAGGGTCCATATTGCCGGCGCCATCATGCCCGCCATGCCGGGCGTTCCCGACCCGCGGGCCATGTCCAGCGCGCTCATGCCGGTGCCCGCGCCAAGCAGGATCCAAATCCAGGCAATCGCGATAATCGCGGCGAGCGCGGCAATTACCACGGCACGGTCCCGCCGCAGCACGGCTTCGAGTACGGTCGTGTCAGTGGCCGTCATCACTTGGCTTCACCGAATGTGACGAGGTGCCCTGGCCGGTCAGGGCCCGCGCCAGTCGAACGGGATGTGCTTGGCCGAATTCAGCGTGTACTCGAATTTGAAGCCGTGCGCGTCGACCGACAGAACCGTCGACTTTCCCCAGGTGACGAGCTGCGGTCCGGGCCCGGTTTCGCTGCCCGGCGCATTGATCAGCTGCGGATATTCCCCGGGCGGGCTGGTCGGTCCGCTGATCGCCTTGGCCCAGGCCTTCACCTTGCCGATGATCTCCACACCCCAACGGCCGAGGTCGGGCGCAATCTCGTACGCGATCTTGGCGCGCTCGATGCCGCGGCTCTGCCGCCCGCCGGCGAAGCACTCGTTGACCCAGCCGGGGAAGCCGCCGGCGCGGCCGCCGATGATCGCCGGCAATGCCGCCATCTGCCGGTCGTCGGCATGATCATCGATATAGAGGCCGGCGACCCCCGTCGCCTGCCGCGCCCAGAGGTCGCCCTCCCAGCGGCCGACCCGCACAAAGCTCAGATTGTCGAGCTTGACGTCGCCATAATGGCCCTCGCGGACGTGCCAGAACAGCACCGACTCGCAAAAGCCGTTATCCGGCGCCTGGGCAAACGTGCACGGGCAGGGCACCGCGCAGCTGCAATTGTCGAACCAGTCGCCGGCGATATGCCAGCTCGGAATGTCGCTCATCCGGGGCTCTCCGGTCGCACGCGATGCCCCGATTATAGTCTGTTTTGCCGGCGCTGTCCGCGGCGCCCGATCTTGTGCCGCGGCTTCGCCTTCGCTATATCTCGCGCTCGGTCGGCGGAGTGTAGCTCAGCCTGGTAGAGCACTGCTTTCGGGAGGCAGGGGCCGGAGGTTCAAATCCTCTCACTCCGACCAGCGTTCCTCAATAGTATCAATAGCTTACGCCAGCGCGGCTTTGGAGGATCGCTCATTTTCCGCGGAAGCCCTGCGGAAGCCCCGTGACGGATTTCGCGACCTGTTCTCGCTCTGTGACTGAGAGAGAGGTCTTCCTCGCCTAGGCGATCCCTCTCACGCACGCGAGTGTCAGAGCGCGCTCCGCACCCGAGCCATTGGTCGGGATTGCCCGCCGAACCGCTCGCCCACCATTCGGAGCCCGGATCGCGAGCCCCAGCGCGGGTTTCGGGTCCTATCCGCTCCGGCCTGGGGCCGGGTGGCAGGGATGTCCCCCACCGGGGGCTTGGGTCCCATAGTCGCCGCGCGCGACCCCGACAGTCCCTAATCCGGGTATTGTACAACAAGACCATGACTTAGGGGAAAATTGGCCAGGGTTGAGGCTCAGTGTCAAACCCGGTTGGACGGTTCAGCCCTGGCGGTGCCCCAGGGGTTGCTGCACTCTGGGGGCGGCGGAAATTCGCCCGAAACCCCTCCGAAATGGGTTAGAAAGCGCCCGACCGAAGGGCAACGGCAGGGGGAAGACGTCTGACTCCTCCCGCCACCCGGCCTTGCGCAGGCCTTTTAGCATGTGGGCGTGATCTTCTGGGCGATGCCATGGCACACGGCGGACGTAAAGTCCGAACGAGGCTGGCCCCGCTGCGATCGCCTTTTCTAACGCGTTTTTCGCGTCTTCCGTCCTCCCAAGCTGACCGAGGGCCGCGGCAAGCCAGCGGTAGGGAAGCGGATAATCGGGGTTTAATCGGACGACCCTTTTCGCCACCTCGACTGCGGCCTCGTATTTGCCGGAGAGGTAGAGACCGCATGCCATTAGGTTCAAACGACTAGGCAAACCGAGAGCTTGCGGATCAAGCCTCAGTGCTTTGTGAAGAGCTGCAAGCCCGTCCCGCTGATTTCCGGAGAAGATCAATGCAGGGCCCCAATATGGCGTGAGCAAAAGCTAGGTTCGGGCTCATCGCTATGGCTCGCTCAGCCTCGAGAATTGCCCCCTCGTAATCGCCACCCGACCACAACAAGGCTTCCGAGAGAGTTGAACGGGTCTCTGGGTCGGTCGGATCAATCGCGACGGCGCGTCGGGCCAGAGCCTCGGCCGCCCCATGGGCTTCAGCGCGGGTGCCGGTCGCAAATACGCCAGCGGCGTGTATGTGAGCCCAGGCTAGGTCCTTGTAGCCACCTGCAAAGTTGTGGTCGATATCAATGGCCTGCCGGAAATACTGCTGCGCGCGAGCGTTGTCCTCGGGGCTGATTTTGGCGAAATGCCACAATCCGCGCTGACAGGCAGCCCAGGCATCGAGGTTGTTCGGCGGCTTTCGCAAGGCCCGGTGCAACTCGGCATTCGCAATCGCCGGGGCAACCGCAATAGTGACCGCCTGGGTGATCTCGTCCTGTACCGCGAAAATGCCAGCAAGATTGCGGTCATAGCGATCAGCCCAGACATGCTTGCCCGTCTCAGCTTCGACCAGCTGTGCGGTGACGCGGATGCGATTTTCGGCCTCGCGCAAACTGCCTTCGAGCACATACCGCACGCCCAGTTCACGCCCGATGTCTTTCACATCAACACTGCGGCCCCTGTAGGTGAACGAGGAATTGCGGGCGATAACGAACAGAGAAGGATAT
>JAFASL010000229.1 GCA_019244535.1 Alphaproteobacteria bacterium | reverse complement strand
CGGGTCAGCTCCTCCGAGAAATAGCCGAGCATCTCGGATGTCATCAGGCGCCGGAGCTGTGCCAAGTCGCCCGCACTCCACGCCCCCTGGACCGCCGCGTGGATGCCCTGAAACGCCTGCAGGTCGGCATCGGACACGTTGATGTCGCGGCCGCGGTTGCGCACCGGCGCGGCGGCGGCACCCGCCGAGCGCGGCCACCCGAACCCGCCGGCCCGCCCGGCGCCTGCATAGACCCGCCCGCGGAACAGCCGCACCGCAAAATAGATCAACAACCCGATGATGAGGAGCTGCAGCAGCATGCCGAACATCGAAGCCGACGAGGCGCCGTCCTCGCCGGCTGCCCAGCCGCTATGTCCAAACAGCCAAGAGCCGATGAAGCCGCCGGCGAGCCCGGTCAGAAACGGATGGCGTTGAAAGAAGCTGCCACCCCCATAGGCCGGGGAGGGCATCGCCGGGGCAAAGCCGGGCGGCCGCGATGATTGGGGCAGCGGGGTGATGCTGCGGCTCAGCGGCTGCGCGCCGTTGTTTTCGTACGTGCGCAAGCCGCGGCTTCCCATGCTGGGCGAGCGTCCCCCGGCCGAACTGCCGGCGCGCGCCTCGGCGACCGCCGGGGCCAGCGCGAGGAGAGCGGCGACAAAGATCGCCAGCAGAATGCGCCAGTTTGGCAGCTGCTTCGGCATTTAGACGCTCGTTCGAGAGTTCAACCAAAGACGCGAGATAAGCGGGATATGGGGCTGCGCCCGGACCGAGGAAAGCGCCACCCGCGAAGAGGGAGTTGATTTCGGGGCGCAGGCGTGCCGGTCCGCGGCGGCGGCCAGCCCCTGCAAACCGGCAGCCTTGCTTGATTCTCTGGCTTTCCGGCCCCAGATATGCCGGCAGGTGCATGGCGGAAGACGGGTGCCAAACGGGTCCGTCACGCCTCTCGCTCGGTGTAGAGGAGAGATTGCATGTCGCGGCTGTCCCTGTTCAACTCGCCGCTGCTTCTGGGGTTTGATCATTTCGAGCGGGCGCTCGACCGGGTCAGCAAGGTCTCGGCAGACGGATACCCGCCGTACAATGTCGAGCAGCTCGGCGAGAACGCCTTGCGGATCACATTAGCAGTTGCCGGTTTCCAGATGAGCGACCTCAGCATAACGGTTGAAGACAATCAGCTCGTCGTGCGCGGCAGGCAAACCGACGACGCTCAGCGCGTCTATTTGCACCGCGGGATTGCGGCACGTCAGTTTCAGCGTTCTTTTGTTCTCGCCGAAGGTATCGAGGTGAAAGATGCTTATCTCGACAGCGGATTGCTGCACATTGATCTGATCCGCCCCGCGGCCGAGAGCCGGGTGCGTAATGTCGAGATAAAGAGTGGCGCGATCGGCGGCGGTGCAGCGGTCGCTTCGAACAGGTAAGGGCAGGTCGGTGTTAGGGCGGCCTGAGAGAGGTTCATAGATGAAGGGATTCGAGCGCATCCGCAATATCTCGTCACGCGAACTAGCAGTCTTCGGGATGCAGGATCTTGCCTACGTCAAGCCCGTTGTCGTCAACGGAGTGACTGCGTTTGCCGTGCACGCTGCGGACGGCACGCAGGGTGTTGTGCTGCCCGACCGCGAGATCGCGTTAGCGACAGTCCGGCAGCACGACCTCGAGGCATTGAGGGTGCACTGAGGCCGCTAAGCGGCGTGTGTGGCAGCGTCGGTGAGAAGCGCAAAGAGCGCCTCAGCGTTGTCAGTGCCGCGCAGCTTTTCGCAGGCAGCTCGGTCGCGCAATAATCTGGATACGAGCGCCAGCGCCTTTAGATGATCAGCTCCCGCGTCTTCAGGGGCGAGCAGCAGAAAAATCAGGTCTACCGGCCGGTCATCGATCGCCTCGAACGGAATTGGCCGCTCTAGCCGTGCGAAAATCCCATAAAGCTTCGTGAGCCCTGGGAGCTTTCCGTGCGGAATTCCGACTCCCATTCCAATGCCTGTGCTGCCAAGGCGCTCGCGTTCCATGAGAATTTCGTAAATCGTGCGCTCGGGCAGGCCGGTCATCCCGGCGGCGCGTTTGGCGAGCTCCTGAAGTGCGGTTTTTTTGTTGGCAGCGCGCAACTGGGCAACAACGCTGAGCGGCGTTATCAGATCGGTAATCTCCATATCCCCCGACTCGTGCGCTCTAGCTCAGGCTTCGCAGCCGCGACCTGCACCGTAAATTGGCTACCGCTCAGCAAGTGGTTCGCCGTATCCGGCGTGTCGTGTCGAGCTCGGGGTCGATCCACCCGATGTTGCCGTCGGTTCGCCTATAGACAAGATTGAGCTCACCGTGCGAGCGGTTGCGGAACAACAGCACGGGTGCTTCGGCGAGATCCATACGCATCGCCGCCTCGCCGACCGTAAGGCTCGGCAGGTCGGTGCGCATTTCGGCAATTACGGCCGGTCCGCCATTGAATCCGTCACGCTCGGACTGCCCTCCATCGGCTTCGTCTTCATCTTCGAGCGGCGCCAATACATAGTCTATTGCCCGCTCGCTAAGCTCGCTAACAGCGGCCGGTTCGCGGCTTTTCGCATGATGGTCACGCAGTCGGCGCTTATAGCGCCGCAGCTGCTTTGCCAACCGGTCGGCAGCCGCATCGAAGGCCGCGTACGCTTCCGAAGCGGCGGCATGAGCGTTGACCACAATGCCACGGCCAATATGGATCGAAATTTCGGCCCGGTTCAAATGGGCCTCCTTAGAGAGGACGGCGTGAGCCTCAATCGCCGTCTTGAAATACTTACCGAGAATGGCGCCGAGGCTGGCTTCGATGCGGCGGCGCAATACCTCGCCGATTTCGGTCTGCTTACCGGTTACAGTGAGCTGCATGGCTCCAATTACCCCTTCGGGCCGCCGGTGCCCGACGACAGACGTGGGCACGCGGCGATGCGCGGTCAAGCAGCGTGCAATCTTCCCCAATCCATCGAGTGGTTGATCCGCGCACTTGTATTTGGTCAGATTTACATCATTTTTTCTCGGCGACGTTGTGCCGAGGAAGGAATTTTCATAGCTTCCCGGTATTTTGCGACCGTTCGGCGGGCGATATCCACCCCATCTATCCGCAACAATTCGACGATTCGCTCGTCCGAAAGCGTTTCATTGGCCGGTTCCGCGCCAATCAAGCCGCGAATGCGATGACGCACGGCTTCGGCCGAGTGCGCCCCGTTGCCGCCGGCGGCCGGGATTGATGAGCTGAAGAAATACTTCAGTTCATAAAGACCGCGCGGCGTCGCCATATACTTGTTGCTGGTGACCCGGCTCACCGTGCTCTCGTGCATGCCTATGGCCTCGGCGATGTCGCGCAAAATCAGCGGCCGCAGCGCCTGGATGCCACGACGGAAAAACCCGTCTTGCTGGCGCACGATTTCGGCTGCCACCTTAAGGATCGTCGTCGCTCGCTGATGAAGCGATTTGACCAGCCAATTCGCCGCATGCAGTCGTTCGGTCAGATAATCCTTCTCCTCCTTGCTACGCGTCGCCCGGCGAATTTGCGCGCAGTACCTGCTGTTGACCAGAACGCGAGGTAGCGTTTCAGGATTGAGTTCCAGGATCCATCCCCCGTCTGGCTGGCCACGCATCAAAATGTCGGGAACCGCCGGCTGGGCGAATGGCGGATCGAAGGCCAACCCTGGCCGAGGGTCGAGAGATTTGATCTCGGCGATCATGTCCGCCACATCGGCGGCGTCGACTTCGCATAGCCGAACGAGCGCAGCGATATTGCGGGAGGCGAGCAACGGAAGATTGTCGAGCAGGGTCTGCATCGCCGGATCGAGCCGGTTTCGGTCGCGGAGTTGCAATGCGAGGCATTCCGACAAGTCGCGGGCGAAAACACCGGGCGGATCGAACTGCTGCAGTCGCCGGAGAACCCCTTCGATCCGCTCGATCTCGCATCCGAGAAGCTGCGCCACGCCGTCGAGCTCGGCGCGGAGGTAACCGGTTTCTTCGAGCAAATCGAGGATGTGAAGGGCGATGACCCGATCGCCAGCGTCGCTGAGATCGGTGCCGATCTGCTCCAGCAGATGCTCGCGCAGAGTGCGCGGCCGGGCGGCCGTGTGCTCGATCTCCAGCCTGGTTCCGTGGACCGTCCCGTTGCGGCCATGCCAGGAATAAGGCTCGCCGCCGAGGTCAAAGGATCCATCTCCTTCCACGCCCGCCGCGGCGTGCCAGTGCTCGGCTGCTTCGGGTGTGACATCGCCTGATATCGCCTCTGGCAAGGGTGGCGGCGAGCCGTCCTGGCCTCCAGCGCCATTTGCGGGGCCCAGCCTTTCGAGGCGCGCCTCGCGGCGCTCGAGCAACGGGTTCTGCTGGACCTCCGCATCGACGTATTGGGTCAACTCAAGGTTGGACAGCTGCAGCATCTTGATCGCCTGCTGCAGCTGCGGTGTCATGACCAGCGTTTGAGCCTGGCGCAGCTCCAGTCGTTGCGAATATCCTGTCCTGCTCACATCCCGCTCCGTTCTGGAGCGGCTTATAGGCTAAACCTATCTCCCAGGTAAACGCGCCTTACATCGGAGTCGGCAACGATCTCCGCGGGCGCGCCCTCCATCAGTACCCGACCTTCGTGCAGGATGTAGGCACGATCGACGATTTCGAGCGTTTCGCGCACGTTATGGTCGGTGATTAAAACCCCGATTCCACGGTCCTTCAGATGCGCAACGAGCTCGCGGATGTCCGAAACTGCGATCGGATCGATCCCGGCGAGGGGCTCGTCCAAGAGGATGAAATGGGGCTGCGTCGCAAGCGCGCGAGCAATCTCGCAGCGCCGCCGCTCGCCACCCGACAGCGCCATAGCCGGGGCGCGTCGCAAATGAGTAATCGAGAATTCGGCGAGCAATCCGTCGAGCATGGCCTCTCTCAGATCCGCCGCCGGTTCGGCGATTTCGAGGATCGCGCGGATGTTCTGTTCGACAGTAAGGCCGCGAAATATCGAGGCCTCCTGAGGGAGATAACCGATGCCGAGCCGGGCGCGCCGATACATTGGAAGTTCGGTAATGTCGCGCCCGTCAAGGCTGACCGCCCCCGTATCGGCGGCGATCAGACCGGTGATGATGTAAAAGCACGTGGTCTTTCCTGCGCCGTTCGGGCCGAGCAAACCCACGACCTCGCCCCGCTGCACGGAGACGTTCACGTCGCGCAGAACCGGGCGCCGCTTGAAGCTTTTCCCCAGACCCTTCCCGAGCAGGCCCCGATTGTCAGCGACCAGCCGCGGGCGACGCTCAAGGAGGGCCGGTTCCGCCGATGGCCGGCTTTGCGCGCGCCCACGGATCACGGCTTTTGTCCGCCCCCGCGAGGCGCTCCGGCGGGCGCCTGATCTTGCCGCACGAACAAGCCCTGGACCGGCGTCGGTGCTGTGCCGGTCCCTGCAGGCGCGGCCATCATGCGACTGATATTATTGTTCAGATCCATCACGGCATACTGACCTGTGATCGTATTGGGCCCGCGTGTGACAGTCACGTTCCCGAGGAGGGTCGCTATCCCGCTGTCGGCGTTGTAGACGCCGAAATCGCCGCGGCCCACATCGGTCTCGGTCGAGACCAGAACGTTGCCTTGCGCGTCGACGCGACTAATTCGCGAACTTTCGTCTGCATCACCGAGCGGTGTCGGCGAATTTCGCGGTTTTCCCGGAGCCGCCGCCGACGCGGGCTTCTCGGGCTTCGCTGGGGTTGTGGGCGGTTTGTCTTTTGTCATGTGAGCCGTGAGGACGTCGGCGCGGATGCGCTTTGTATCCCGCACCGCAACCGCATCGCCGCGGGCGACGGCTATCTGCTTCTGATCGTACCATTCGAGGCTGTCGCGCGCCGTGACGATATCGGTCGCGGTGGTCATCTTCAGGGTCTTGCCCGTGACGATGCCGATCTGCTGGTCCACGTCGTAGACCGCCTGGTCGCCGACGACAGTCTGCCGCTCGCCTTTGATTGTGACATGCCCATCGGCATTAAGGCGATAGATCTCAGTTTCGCCTCCCGATCCCTTCATCGGGCGGTAATGGGCAGTCAACGTATCGGCATAAACCTCGGTCGCTCCGCGTTTCGCCTTGGCGTTGCCGCGTGCAATATAAACCTGCGCGTCTTGCTGCCATTCAATCCCGCCATCGGCAGAGATTTCGATCGGCCGATCCTCCGAGACGTTTCCTAGGCTCAACCCCTGGGCAGACAAATGTGAAGGACCGCACAACCCGCCGATGCAAACGAGCGCGGTTAACGTAATTCCGCGGAGGCGGTCAGCCCGCATCGGCCTTGGTCTTGCCGGGCGACAGGGGCCCTTTCGAAGGCGCCTCCCGTTTGGCCGTACTGTGAGGCCTCCCGACGGGCTCGGGCCTTGCGGCCGTCGCCGGAGGGGACCAACGGGTTGGCGGGTCGACGACAGAGGCGGGTTCGGGCCCGATCACCTCATGCGACGCCGCGGCCGCCTGGACGGCTGCTGCGGTCTCCGATATCTCCGGCGGAAGGCTCGGCGGGACCGCGGCTGAGCCGGGGCTCGGCTTGGTGCCCTTCAGCAGGAGATGTGAGCGGCCGGTAAATACGATCGTGTTCCCTTGGTCGACGACCCGAAAACCCTGCGCGGTGATGTCTCCCGAGGGGCCGTGGCCAGCGACCGGATCGTTTCCAACGGCCGTATCGGCGGCGACATCGACGTGCGCGGTGTTGGTCACAAAACGCGTGCCGTTTTCGTGGACCAGATTCACATCACCGAACAGATCAAGGAGCTGCGCCTGCGACTGGTACATCGCCGTCGCGGCGGTGACCACGACCAGTGCGCCGTTGTGCATGGTCATTTGTGCTCTGGGACGTTCCAACGACATCAGATCTTCTCGGTTAGGCGCCTGCCGGCCGACCGCCGACGTCACAATGTAAGGGCGGTTGAAGCGGTCCACCCCGGCATAGCGGGGATTCAGCATTCGCAGCTCGTGCGCCTCGCGCAAGTCGATGACCGGAAAGCCGAGCCGCACGCTATCCAAAAACGGAACGAGCCGCGGCCATACTGCAACCAGTGCCAAAAGCGCCATGCCAATAACCGGCAACAGGCCCTTCAACACGGCTACAAAGCGGCTGTACTGGTCGCTGCGACGTGCGCGTCGGCCCGAGGAGGGTGCAGCCGGCCAGGGTGGGGTGGCCGGCATGGCATGTCCGGTTTGGCCGCTCATCGGGACCCCTGTCGCCGAATCACGCGATACCAGCCCGTAGACAATCGTGCATGTGCAGAAACCCGATGGGGCGACCGGTTTCGTCTATGACGAAGAGAGAGGTGATGGCAAAGCGGTTCATCGTGCCCAGCGCATCCGCCGCCAACGCTGTGGCTGCAATGGTTTTCGGGTGCTCATGCATGACCGCTCCTACGGCATGGCGAAGCAGAGAATTGCCCATGTGCCGCCGCAGGTCCCCATCGGTGATCACCCCAACCAGTCGCCCGTCCGGCGCGCACACGCCGACGCAGCCGAAGCTCTTGGCCGTCATGACCAGGATCGCCTCGGACATGAGGGTACCAGGAGACACCAAAGGTACGTCGTCTTCCCGATGCATGATGTCGCGCACGCGCAACAGCTTTCGTCCGAGCCGGCCACCCGGATGAAACCGGCGGAAATCGGCGGAAGAAAAACCCTTGCGTTCGAGAAGAGCGAGCGCCAAGGCATCGCCGAGCCCGACCATCATCGTCGTTGAGGTGGTCGGAGCCAGACCCATCGGACAGGCTTCGGCCGCCTCGGGGAGCAACAGCACAACATCGGCTGCCGCCGCCAAGGTCGACCGCGCTCCAGCAGTAATCGCGATCAGCGGGATATTGCAACGGCGCGAATACGCTACAATGTCGGCGAACTCTGTGGTCTCACCCGAATTCGACAGAGCCAGGATCGAGTCCCCGGAGCCGATCATGCCGAGGTCGCCGTGGCTCGCCTCGACTGGATGGACAAATTGTGCCGGAGTTCCGGTCGAGGCGAGAGTGGCGGCTATTTTCCGCGCGATGTGGCCGCTCTTGCCCAGCCCCGTGACGACAATGCGTCCGCGCACCGCGGAGCAGGTGTCGACGGCAGCTTCGAAGGCTCCGTCCAGGGCTTCGGCGAGGCTTTCCAATCCGGCGATTTCGGCGCGGATCACCCTCTTGGCGACAACAAGATCGGCGCTCCTCGTCGCCTCTCGGGCGGGTTTCTCGGCCACCAGGAAATCGCTCATCGCGCCTGGATGACGCACTCGTTTTGCCGAATCGACAACACCCCCCCTTCCTCGGGACGCACGGTTAATGCGCGAAGATGTCTTGCTCCGCCCAGCCTTCGAGATCAAGCATGACGCGATGGGGCAGAAACTCGAAGCAGGCGCGGGCTAGCCGCTCGCGTCCCTCGCGCGCCAGCATCACATCGAGCCGGTCGCGCAACGCGTGCAAATGGAGCACGTCCGAGGCGGCATAGCGAAGCTGCTCTTCGGTCAATGTTTCCGCACCCCAGTCGGAACTCTGCTGCTGTTTCGACAGCTCAGTATTCAGAAGGTCCTTGCATAAGTCACGCAGCCCGTGGCGGTCGGTGAATGTCCGCGCCAAGCGTGAAGCGATCTTGGTGCAGTAAACCGGGAGCGCCATGACGCCGATATAATGACAGATCATTGCGAGATCGAAGCGCGCGAAGTGGAACACCTTTGTCACCCCGGGATCAGCCAACAGTTTCCTGAGCCGCGGAGCCGCGTACTCGCCGGGAGCGAATTGTACCAGATGAGCATCCCCATCACCGGCCGAGAGCTGAACCAGACATAGCCTATCGCGATGCGGGTTCAGCCCCATTGCCTCGGTGTCGACGGCGATGGCGGTGCCGAGATCGAGTCCTTCGGGAAGGTCACCCCTGTAAAGCCTGTTGGTCATCCCGGGCAGCGCTGCGCGGAACCCCGAGGTGGTGCCCAGGAGAAGACTCGAACTTCCACGAGCTTTCGCCCACTAGAACCTGAATCTAGCGCGTCTACCAATTCCGCCACCTGGGCGTCTCGGGAGAGCGGAAATAAGCCCCCCACCCCTTGATGTCAATCTGCGGCCCCTTTTCCGTTAAGGTTGCCTGGAAATTTGCGCAACTCGAATTGTAAAATGGTTCTCTGACAGAGAGCTGCCGGGAGGCGCGGGGCATCGGGGGAGAGCATGAGAAGTCGTCGAACCGCGGTGCTCGGCGGATCCGGGTTTATCGGTCGATATGTCGTAAAGCGGCTGGCGGCGCGCGGCGATGTGGTGCCAGTCGGCTGCCGCAACGCCGAGGAGGCCAAATTCCTGCGGCCGATGGGGGATGTCGGGCAGGTCGAACCGCTCAATGTCGCGCTCGACAATGAAACCATACTGCCCGTTTTCCTGGCCGGGAGCAGCGCGGTCGTCAATTGCGTCGGCATCCTTCGCGAGAGTGGATCGCAGACCTTCGAGCGGGTCCATCACACCGGTCCGGCGGTGCTTGCACGAATTGCGCGGGACGCCGGGGTAGAGCGCTTCGTCCATGTTTCGGCGATCGGGGCCGAGCCGCGTTCGGCTTCCGCCTATGCGCGCACCAAGGCGGCTGGCGAGGCGGCGGTACATGACGCCTTTCCGACGGCAACGATCCTGCGGCCTTCGGTGGTGTTTGGCCCGGAGGACCAGTTCTTCAACCGTTTTGCCGCGATGGCGATGATCATGCCGGCACTGCCGCTGATCGGGGGTGGGGAGACTCGATTCCAGCCGGTATATGTCGGCGATGTCGCCGATGCGGTGATCAAATGCTTGGACGATTCGGCAACCGCTTGTCGCTTCTACGAGACCGCGGCGCCAAAGATCTACACGTTTCGTGAATTGCTTGAACTGCTGCTGCAAGAAATTCGCCGTAAACGCTGGTTCGTCGACCTGCCTTTTGGGGTTGCCGAGCTGCAGGCGCGATTGATGTCGGTTCTCCCCAACCCGCCGCTGACGCCAGACCAGGTGCAGCTGCTGAAACGCGACAATATTGTCTCCCCGGGCGCATTGACCCTTTCGAGCCTGGGCATCACGCCGACAGCGTTGGAAGTGATGCTGCCGACTTACCTCGACCGCTTTCGGCGGGGCGGCTGGTACGAGCGGGGGCAATCCGCTTGACTTGCCTTTGACAACCCGGTCCGTTCCGATAAGGTCGCGCCGATTTTCTGATGGGGACCGCATGATGGCAGCGCTGGGCAAGGTTTTGTGGCTCATCGCCGCGCTCGTTATCGGAGGCAGGGTGATGGCTGCGGATCTGGAGAACACCCTCTACATGGACGTGCCGGCCGGACGCGTCGTGATCGAAATGCGGCCCGACCTCGCGCCGGAGACGGTAGCGCAGATCAAAGCGCTGGTGCGCCAGGGCTTCTACGACGGCATCGTTTTCCACCGCGTAATCGACGGGTTTATGGCGCAGACCGGCGACCCGAAGGGAGACGGCACTGGAGGCTCGGGCCATAAGCTAAAGGCCGAATTTTCGAACGAGAAGCATGTTCGGGGCGTCGTCTCGATGGCGCGGGCGTCCGACCCCAACAGCGCCGACAGCCAGTTCTTCATAATGTTTGCCCCGGCACCGTCGCTCGACGGCAAGTACACGATATGGGGCAAAGTCGTCTCGGGGATGGAGTACATCGATCAGATCAAAAAGGGTGATTCCGCCCGCAATGGCGCGGTGACCAACCCCGACAAAATCATCAAGATGCAGGTCGCCGCCGACGCCGAAAAGAAGTCCTGAACTACAGCCGGTGGCAACCCCTCAACCTACCGCAGCACCGGTCGCCTACATTCTGCACTCGGGGCGAGAGGACAGCGGGGAGGGAGGCTGGCGACAGCGAAGTGTCTTGCGGCTGGCGTTTACGGCTGTGCGCAACTCGCTCGCCGCGCTCGCCGTCTACCGCGAGCCGCGGCTGATCGCGGTACTGCTGATGGGGTTCGGAAGCGGGCTGCCGCTGGCACTCACCTTTGGAACATTGTCCTTTTGGCTGTCGGAGGTCGGCGTCTCGCGGACCTCGATCGGTCTTTTTGCTTTGGTCGGCATCTCCTATAGCCTTAAATTCGTGTGGTCGCCGGCGATCGACAGATTGCCTGTCCCGTTGCTGACCGGCCGCCTCGGCCGGCGCCGCGGCTGGGCCTTGGCGATCCAGCCAGCCCTTGCGCTCGCGATCCTGGCGCTTGGCCTTACCGATCCGCGCACCGACCCGGGCGTGACCGCCGTCGCCGCCGTCATTGTCGCCTTCCTATCGGCGAGCCAGGACATCGTCATCGACGCCTACCGGATCGAGTTGCTGCGGCCCGAAGAGCAGGGCGCCGGCGCCGCTGCCACGCAATGGGGCTATCGCTTCGGCATGCTCGCTGCCTCGGCTGGAGCGCTCTACGCCGCGAGCTTTGGCGGCTGGAGTTTTGCCTACGCGGTAATGGCCGGTCTGATGTTTGTTGGCATGGCTGCGGTGTGGTTTGCGCCCGAGCCGGGGGGAGTGCGACCGCTCGATCCACTGCCCGGCGACTCGCGCGTGGCGCGGATCACAGCTTGGCTGCAACGTGCCGTCGTCGCGCCCTTCGCGGATATCCTCACCCGCCGCGGAGCGTTTGCGGTTCTTTGTTTCGTCGTGCTTTACAAATTTGGCGATGCACTTGCCGCGACGATGTCGAACCCACTCTACGTTTCACTCGGCTTTAGCAAGGTCGAGGTTGCCAATATCGGCAAGGCTTACGGCTTCGTCACCAATCTCGCGGGCCTCGCCGCCGGAGGTGTTGTCGTGTTGCGCCTCGGGGTGTTCCGGGCGCTTTTTGTCTGCGGCATCCTGCAGATGCTGTCGAACCTGATGTATGTGCTGCAGGCTTGGGTCGGGCACGATGTACCGACATTGGCGCTGACGATCGGGGTCGAGAACCTGACCGGCGGCATGGGATCGGCAGCGTTCGTCGCCTACCTGTCCGGGTTGTGCAACTCTGCCTTTACGGCGACGCAATATGCTCTGCTGACTTCGCTCGCGGCGGTCGGACGAACGACCTTGTCGGCCTCGGGTGGCGCGCTCGCGGATACGGTCGGGTGGGGCCCGTTTTTTGGGCTCGCCACGGCGGCATGCCTACCAGGCCTCCTGCTGCTCGCCTGGATAATCCGTTTGGAGCGGCGGGCTGATCAGCCGTAGGAGAGCAGCCGGTTGCGATGCGTCTTGAGCCAAGCGCGAGCCGCCGCGGTGTTTGGCGACAGGCTCTCGACCACCCGCCAAAAGCGCACCCCGTGGTTCATCTCGACAAGATGGGCCACCTCGTGCGCGACGACATAGTCGATCACCCATTCGGGTGCGAAGATCAGTCGCCAGCTGAACGCGAGATTGCCTCGTCCAGAACAGCTTCCCCATCGGCTCTTTGTATCACGCACCGCAACGCGCGCCACTTTGCGGCCAATGCGAGCGGCAAGCGACCTTGCCCGCCTAGTGAACTCGCGCCTCGCCATCCCGACTAGATGATCACGAACTCGACGCGCAACATGCTCGGGCTCCCCGCGCACGCGGATCTCGCCGTCACGGATCGTCACCGCGGGCGCCGCGGCGTCGTTTTCGCGCCGGACAGGGTGGGGAGCGCCGAACACCGGCACAATCACGCCCTCGCGGAACGGCGCCGGGGATGGGAGGGCAGCTAGACGGGCGGCGATCCAACCCTGTTTGGCAGCGGCGAACCGCAGGCCATCGCTGGTCGGCACGCCTGACGGCAAGACGAGTTCAACCTTTCGCTCGGCGGCATCGACGCGCAAGGCGATGCGCCGGGCCCGCGTACTGACCCGAATCGCTATTTGGCCGCCGGCACCATTGACCGTAGCAACCTGCTCTCTGCTATCCCCGAAAGCCAATGCTCGACCCACCTCGCATCAATTTTCGAACCTAACCTGGCCGCGGCAAATCGCGAAACGGGTGTGAAAGGCGGCCCAGAGGTGTCCGAATGGCCTGTTTCGGCACAACGCACCCTGCGAATCGGGCGGACTTGCGCTTTATCACGACGCGGTTTCGCGATCGATTAGATGGATAAAAGAGCCAAAGACGGACCTTCGCCGCAAACCGTAGCTGCCGAGGTCTTCGTTCGCCGCACCAAGCACCGAAAACAGCGGTTCGGCGGAATTTTCTCGGACCACCGTTGCATAGTGGAATTCATGTCCCCGGAAGCGGGCGCCGGCAGCGCCGAGGTTGGTATCAACACGCAAAGTCGCCCGGCGGTAACCGAGGCAGAGCCGCCTTTCGGCAAAGCTCGTCACCAGCGGCAGGAGTCCCGCCATTGGGCAAATCTGTCCTTCTCCCACGATGAGGGCCTCGCCGAGCACCAGATAGCCGCCGCACTCGCCATAAATCGCAGCCCCTTCGGAAGCGGCCCGGCGGATGCCGGTCATGAACACCTGCGCCGATGCAAGCCGGTCTGGCCAAAGCTCGGGATAGCCCCCCGGCAGGTAGACGGCGTCGGCGTCGGCGCCGGGTGGCTCGTTGGCAAGCGGCGAAAAGAATGTGACTTCGGCGCCTTGACTTCGCCAACCTTCGAGCAGCGTCGGATAAGCGAAGCAGAAGGCCTCGTCGCGGGCCACAGCGATGCGTTCACCCAAAGGGGCCAATGGGGCAGCTTTCCCCGCGGCAGAAAGGGTAGACCCGAGAGCCACACGCAACAGGCGCTCGACATCGACAGAGGTGCCGATGCGAGCGGCACAATGCTCGATCACTGCCTCGGCGTCGCGGTTTTCGCTTGCGGGTACCAGGCCAAGGTGACGCGACGGGAGAGCCAATCCCGGATCAGCGGGCAAGCTGCCCAGGCAGACGAGGTTCGGCAGATGGCGAGCCGTCGCATCCGCCAGGAGCGCGGCATGGCGGTTGCTCGAAACCCGGTTAAAAATCACCGCAGCAAGCGGCACCGATGGCCGATGACCGGCGAAGCCCTTCAGCAACGCCGCGACTGAAGCTCCCTGTCCTCGGGCATCCACGACCAAGACGACCGGCCATCCGGTCATGAGGGCGAGTTCGGCAGTCGAACCGGCTTCCGCTCCGGGACCGGTTCCGTCGAACAGCCCCATGACACCTTCACACAGGACAAAATCGGCATGAGCCTCGAGTTCGCCAATAAGCCCCGCGAGGGTCGCTCGCCGCATCCCCCAAACATCAAGGTTCCGGCAGGGCTTGCCCGCCGCCAACGCGTGGAAAGTCGGGTCGATGAAGTCGGGCCCGGCTTTCGCTGTTGCGACGCGCCACCCGCGCCGGCGCAGGTGGCGCGCCAAGCCGGCGGTAACCAACGTTTTGCCGGTGCCCGAAGCGGGGGCGGCAAAGATCAGCCCGCGTGCGGTCACAGTGGTGTGTCGGGGTGCTGTTCGATTGCCCCAACCCAATCGAGGGCCGGGCGCAGGCGGACTACACGGCCGATGACAACGATCGCAGGAGCCGGGATATCGATTGCAGCGCTTGCGATCTCCCCGAGGGTCGACACGAGAACCTGTTGTTCAGGTGTGGTTGCCTTACTGATGATTGCGATTGGCTCGCCGGATTTTCGCCCGGCGGTCATCAGCTGCCGGGCAATCTTGCCCAGATAACGCGAAGCCATGTAGAGCACAAGCACCGGGGCGCCTCGGGCGATGGCATCCCAGTCGAGTCCGCCGGGAACCTTGCCGTTGCCGTCGTGGCCCGTCAGAAACGTGACCGCCGAGTTCGTATCGCGATGGGTGACTGGAATGCCGGCATAGGCTAGCCCGCCGATGCCGGCGGTAACCCCCGGCACGACACGAAACCGGATGCCAGCTTCGCCGAGGGCCAACGCCTCTTCCCCGCCTCGGCCAAACACAAAGGGATCGCCGCCTTTCAGGCGGAGTACCCGGTTGCCGGCACGGGCCAGCTGGATCAGCCGCGCCGAGATGTCCGGCTGGCTCGGAGAAGGTCGCCCGCCACGCTTGCCGGCAAAGCAGAGCACCGCGTCGGGCCGGGCCAGACGCAGGATGCGCGGATCGACGAGCGCGTCATAGGCGATCACGTCGGCGCAATTGAGCGCGTGCAGCGCCAAAGCGCTCAAAAGCCCAGGGTCCCCGGGACCGGCTCCCACGAGCCATACCGTGCCGGGCTCGAACGCCGGCAATCCAAGACGGGCGCTGTCGATCACTCTGACCCCACTCCCGGAGGGAATAGGCCGTGCCGCCACCCCCTGCAAAGCGATGAGGAACAGTGCGGCCTTCGGCCCGTCAGAAGGTAGTCATCCTCGGCGGTTTTGCTAAGATCGCACTATGGCCTTTGAACAAAGCCCTGGGCTGCGCCGCGGTTGGACGACGGGTGCCTGCGCAGCTGCGGCTGCACGAGCAGCATTCGCCGCGATGCTCGGGGGCACCTTTCCAGATCCGGTTGGGATCCGTCTACCTCGCGGTGGTTCGGCGAGCTTCCCTCTGGCGCTCGCGGAACTGATCGGTGACGGCGCGCGCGCCGGGGTGATCAAGGATGCAGGCGATGATCCAGATGTCACACATGGCGCCCTGATCGTCGTCGAAACTGCGCGAGCGGCGCGCGGGGCCGGAATATTGTTTGCCGCAGGCGAAGGGGTAGGAACGGTCACCCGAGCGGGTCTCTCGCTCGCCGTCGGTCAGCCGGCGATCAACCCGGGCCCGCGCGCGCTAATTCGCGAAACTCTCATCGATATGGCCGGGGAATTCGGCGTTGCCGAGCCGGATCTGACGGTGACAATCGGTATTCCTGGCGGTGCGCACCTTGCAGAGAAGACGATGAACGCGCGGCTGGGAATAATCGGGGGGCTCTCGATCCTCGGCACGACCGGCGTTGTCATCCCCTATTCGTGCTCGTCCTGGATCCACTCCATCCACCGCGGGATCGATGTCGCGCGCGCTGCCGGACTCAGACATATTGCGGCGTCTACGGGCGCGACCTCGGAGCGCACCGTCCAGCGCCTTTACAACCTGCCGGATCACGCCTTGATAGATATGGGCGATTTTGTCGGCGGCACATTGAAGTACTTGCGCCGCCACCCGGTCGAGCGGCTCACCATCGCTGGCGGCTTCGCCAAGCTCGCCAAGCTCGCCGCGGGACAGCTCGATCTGCACTCGTCGCGGAGCCGGGTCGATATCGGATGGCTGGCCGGCATGCTCGGCGATCTCGGCGCAGCGCCCGCGATGGCAGACGCGGCGCGCGCCGCCGGCGGGGCTTCTGAAATCCTGCGTTTGGCTGGCGACCTGCGGGATCCCTTGGCTTGCGCGATAGCACGGCGGGCGAGAGACGTGGCTCTGGCGACGATGTCTGAGAGGATCGCCGTCGAAGTTGCGATCGTAGACCGCCAAGGTGAGTTGCTGGCGCTGGTCGGCGGGTGAAGGTGGAGCGGCTCCTAATCCTCGGAGGCACCAGCGAGGCGGCGCAGCTAGCCGGCGCCGCCGCGAGGCGCTTTGGTGCCGCGTTGCAGGTCACGACATCGCTGGCCGGGCGGACCGAAAGGCCGGCCCCTCTGCCGGGTAACATGCGAATCGGCGGCTTTGGTGGAGCGGCGGGTCTTTACGAATATCTGACCGAGCACCGCATCAGCCGATTAGTCGATGCCACTCACCCGTTCGCCAACCGGATCTCGACCGCGGCCCGCGTCGCCTGCGAGCAAGCAAACATTCCGCGGTTGATATTGCGGCGTCCCCCATGGCGCCGCCACCGGCTCGATCATTGGATCGAGGTTGACGATGTTGTGGCCGCCGCGTCAATCGTCCGCCACAACGGCCATCGCGTCTGGCTTACAGTTGGCAAGGCTGAGATTGCCGCTTTTAGCGCCATGCCGGCAGTGCATTTTCTGGTTCGCGTCGTCGATCCTCCTCGCCGGCGCCTACCGCTACTTTCCTACGAAGTGATCGCGAGCCGCGGGCCGTTCTCGCTGCCTGAAGAGCGCCGCCACATTGAGCATCATGCAATCGATATGCTCGTTTGCAAGGCGAGCGGCGGCGCCGCGACCGAGGCGAAAATCGTTGCTGCCCGCGAGCGCGGTCTGCCCGTCGTCATGGTGCGGCGTCCGCCGGCCGAGCCCGGAGAAGCGGTCGAAACCGTGGAGGCAGCTCTCGAGTGGCTCGTTGGCGGAATCGTTTCGTCGGGGCAGAGCGAATGTCATGAAAACTCGCCGGGTTAGGGTGATCGTTCTTGCCGCTGCGCTCTGCGCCGCTACGCCCGGCTCGGCCCCACGTGCCGACATCAACATTTTCGGCGGGTATTGGGATAACGTGGCGCGGGCGGCGCACCAGAACGATGCTGCGCGGGTCCGGTCACTCATAGCCAATGACGGCAACCCGAACCAGACGGACGAGGACGGGCGTACCGCGCTCCACTATGGCGCGCTGAACGGGAACCTCACAATCATCGCGATCCTGATCAAGGCGAGCGCAAAGCTCGACGTCAAAGACAAACTCGGCAATACCGCGCTGCATTTAGCTGCTGATAGGGATCAAGCCGAGGCGGCGCGCCTTCTCCTCGAGGTCGGCGCACCTGTGGATGCCGAGAACAAGAACGGCATGACCCCGCTTATGATCGCCGCCAATCACGGCAACCTCGAAATCGTCCAGGCTCTGCTGGCGAAGGGCGCCAGCCCCAGCAAGACCGATTTCACCGGCCGCGATGCCGCAGGGTGGGCTGCGGAGAGCCATCGGCCGGCGGTGGTGCAGGCGATAAAACGAGCGCAAGCCGCCAAGCGGTCATAAGCTGCCGGCCCCGACTTACCGCTTTTCAAACACCGCGCAGGTAATCTGGTACTCGGCGACCAGCCAGTAGAGCCGTGCCATCGACCGTTTCCATTTCTGATAGGATAAAAATGGCACGGGAAAGCGGGAGA
The DNA here is from genome assembly GCA_019244535.1 of Alphaproteobacteria bacterium. Taxonomy (GTDB): domain Bacteria; phylum Pseudomonadota; class Alphaproteobacteria; order ATCC43930; family CGMCC-115725; genus AP-15. The sequence continues at coordinate 4,981 of JAFASL010000229.1, read as the reverse complement.
GATGGCGCATTAAAATCCACGGTCGCTGTCGTATCGTGTCACGGTACGATTCCCCCGCACCCAGGATGGTTCCGTCGAACAAATGCGCTCCGGAGAACAGGTGCACAAGTTGGTCCAAGCTAGGGCGGTACATCGTATCGATAGGATCGCCGTGGTAAGGATAACTAAAAGGCACAGTAACGAAAATGAGCCCCCCGACGCCCACCAGGTCGAGGCAATGGTGGGCTAGCCGCTTGGGCTCGAGGACGTGCTCGAGGAGATTGCAGCAAAGGAGCGCTCGCGGGCGAAGCGCGCGCAACCGCAGCACGTCGGCCGGGTGGGTCAGATCCGCGCAAATGTCGACGCCTGCTAGCTCGCGCATATCCACATGGACTATTTCGACCCCGCGCTGACGCAGCGGGCGAAAGACTTGATCCTCAACCCAAGGCTGAATTGCTTCGCGTCTCACCGCGGAGCCGCTACCGAGATTCAGTAAGGGGGACAGACGCTCGGAAGGGAACGGGTCGAGCGCCCGACGAAGCCAGTCAGCCTCCGCTCTAAACATTGGTCCTATGCGCCCCCCAAAGCAAAGCAAAGCATGCCCAAACGCAAACCCAAGCGAAAGCTGGCAAGGTCGCCAGAGCTAGGCGCAACTATGAAGATGGTCGCCTGGCTGTTTTCGCTGTTTTTTGCAGCGAATTATCTGCCAGCCGCGGCCGGCTGCTATGCTCACTAGATAGCAAATCCTACGGGACACTGGAGTTCGCTACATAGCTGTTCTGTTACGTTGCGCCGCAGCGCTTCATGCTTGACCCGCACAAGTAGCCCCGATATACTCGCGATATTAAATAAATTCAGCATAGCGTCTGCATTGCATCAGAGCCTTCATCGCGATCCGACCCGGCGGACACAATAGGTCAGTCGGCAGGCGCTAAACCAGATATCCAGCGCGTTGCGACGAATCCTGATCAATTCGTTTCGGTCGACCGCAACTACGGGATCGACTTCTGATTTCACCTCAGGTTCTTTGTTGTCTCTAGGACGCGCTACGAGAAGTGTGACCGCCGACAGCAGCAAAAATACCGTCACGGCTCCAACCGACGCCGCATACTCGCTCGCAGCAGCCGTCCCATCGGTGGTTTGGATGCTCGCCTCAGCAACTTGGTCCCTGGATGGGGTCGCGTCGATAACTCTCGCTCCCTCGAGCGAGATCCTGCCGCCTCACCCACGTAATGGCATCCTGCAGGTCTGGCTGGAGCTCGGCGGCAACGGTGTCGCGCTGAGCTTCGCTCCTTTGATGCTGATGATCCGGCATGCGTTCCGCCTTCCGGCGTGGAGATGCCGGTTGGTCCAGGCGTTGATTGCGGGAACTGTTGCCGCAGCAGCTGCAGTCGGTCTTGTCAGCTTTGGGATTTGGCAGGAGTGGTTTATCAGCGGCCTCTTCGTTACTGCTGCGGTCGTTGTGCTTGCCGCGCGACAGTCAGCTGCGTCGGCTTCAGGCGTTGCCTCGTCCGATAAGCGGAGGGGGCGGGCTTGACCGAAGGTGGGGTGCTGCTTGTCTACAGAGATCGAATAGTACCCCACTCAGAGGCTCATTTCCTGCGCCGGCAATACCTGGGGTTTCGACACTTGGCGCCGATATGGATCGGTCGTCGGACGGATCTCGGCCTACCGGACCTCGGGGCGGAGCCGATATTGCTTGGGCGGCACGGCGGCTTCGGCGCGGTCGACCGCCTCTTGTTCAAGCAATTCGGTCGCATTCCTCGCGAACCCGACCTCGCAATGTTGCGGCCCCGGCTTATACACGCTCATTTCGGCAAAGGCGGTGCGCTCGCGTTGCCGATCGCTCGCGCCTTAAAGGTTCCATTGGTGGTCACTTTCCATGGAGGCGACGCGACCAAGAACAACCACTATCGAAGACAACTCATTCCAACGATATTTCAACGGCGCTGCACGGCGCTAAAGCAAGAAGCGACCCTGATCATCTGTGTTGCAGAACACATTAGGAGCGCGCTAATTAGCAGAGGGTTTCCACCGGCGAAGTTAAAGGTCATTTACTACGGCGTCGAGCCGGAGACGGGGAGTTACCCGCCACCGCCGGCAACGCGCCCTTATCTTCTGTTCGTTGGTCGGTTTGTTGAAAAGAAGGGGATCGGATATCTGCTCGATGCAATGCGATTGTTGCAAAACGAAGGCACGACGCTCGACTTGGTCTTGGTAGGCGAGGGGCCGATGAGCGAGGTTTTAAGTCGGAAATCCGAGGGGTTGTACAGCACGCGATTTATGGGCCGTTTGCCGAATGAAGAAGTGCGGCGCAAAATGAGTGGTGCGCTGGCGCTCTGTGTCCCTAGTGTATCGACTAGGGACGGAGATTCGGAAGGACTTCCCAATGTAGTGATCGAGGGAATGGCGGCTGCAGTGCCGGTGATCGGTTCGGACCAAGGCGGGATCGGTGAGGCTGTGGAACACGAACGTACCGGGTTCCTGGTGCCGCCGGCCAATCCTCAGGCGATAGCTGCGGCGGCTCGGCGGCTGCTCAGCGATCCCACGCTGCGGCATCGAATGGGAAGCGCCGCTCAGGTCGCGGCGAGTGAGCATTTCAATGCATTCACCCAGTCCCGCGCCCTAGAAGACACATTACTCGCAGTCAGCGATAGTTCGGGGGTATGACGCTCGCCGATCTCGGCGCGTGGCCTCGGTCGCTTCGTGCCCGCGATTTTCCGGTCGGTACGCCACTTCACGCATTCTTCAGCTGGAACGAGGCGCGGTGGAAAAAGGATCGACGCTACACGATCGCACGTGATCTCTATCATCTGTATCGCCGGTTTCATGCAAACGGTACTGGCATCGTTATTTGCGTATCGCATCTCGCGATCCACCCGATCATCCGATGGCGGTTTCGGTCAAGGGTATTCGTTTCATCCGCCGGACTATCGATTGCGAAATGCGAGTCGCCCGAATTCTGGGATACACCGGTGGTGGCGCGGGCGCGTCGGCTCGTCGAGAGCCTTATGGCTAGCATGGGTGCGACCGACTTTGAGAAGCATGCCGCCGTCTTTAAAGCCTTCGAGGATTTCTCGTTCTTTGTTGATTGCGATGCTCTCGCGGCACCCCGCCCCCGGCGAATCATTTCCGCGCCGACGTCAGGCCGCCAGCGGAAAATTCTGATTATCAAACTGAGTGCTTTGGGAGACTTTGTGCAGGCTTTTGGCCCCGCGGCGGCCATCCGCCGGCATCATGCTGAAGACGAGATTACTTTATTAACGACACGCCCTTTTACCGAACTCGCGCAGCAGAGCGGTTTCTTCGACAAGATCGTTATTGACAATCGGCCAAGGTTCTTCGAAGTCGCCAACTGGTTCGCGCTTCGCCGTTTCTTGCGTAGCAGCTGCTTTGATCGGGTTTACGACCTTCAGACATCGAAACGTTCGAGCCTTTATGCTTGGTTGTTTTTGCCAGGCCGTCGGCCAGAATGGTCTGGGATCGCTTGGCATTGCTCGCATCCACATGCCAATCTGGAGCGCTATCCGCAACATACCATCGACAAGCAGGCGGAACAGCTTCTGATGGCGGGAATCTATCCGACACCGTTGCCTTCTTGCCCGGTATCGTCTCGGCCGTTACCGGCTCGGCTCAGGCAGCGCGCCTTCTTTCTCCTGATTCCCGGTTCGTCGCCACGGCACCCGGCAAAGCGCTGGCCCGCGGGGCGCTATGGCGAGTTGGCTCGGCGTCTGCTCGAAATCACCGATGCTCTCCCGGTCGTTATAGGCGCCTCAGGCGAAGAGGCGCTCGCAAACGAGATCTGTGCCGCTTGCCCTAGTGCAATCGATCTCGTCGGCCGCAGTGCGCTCACCGATCTGGTCGATCTTGCCGCTGCGGCCAATTTCACGATCGGGAACGATACCGGCGCCACGCATATTGCGGCCGCGGGTGGACGTCCGGTTCTTGTCCTTTTTTCGAATGAGTCAGATCCGAGCCGGTGCGCGCCGCGCGGCAAGCTAGTGCGTGTCCTGATGGAACCCGATCTAGCCGCACTCTCGGTGGAGAAGGTGTTTGCCGCTTGCATGACGCTTGTGGTTGTTCCGGCCAAATAATCGGCTAGCCGATGGTGGATCATTACCTGCCGCATTTGGTCAACCTCTGGACGCTTTGCATTACTTGGGTAGTCGGCGGGGTCCTGCTGCTTGCCGGGGCCGGACTGACCGGCAATCGCGTTGCGCCGGAGTTTCAGATCGGCGCCGGCTGGGGCGCGTTTTGCATGTTGCTGACCAGCTGGGGGGTTTTCGTGCCGGTGAGCCTCCGTCTCCCCGCAATCGCCTTCTGCATTGCATCGCTTGGCGTCATCCTGCTGCCGAGGAGAAGGCCTGTCCGTGCCGCATGGCTGACGCTCGGTCGGATGCTGGCTATCTCTCTGCCGCTCTGGCTGCTTATTGCGCCGATCCGACCGTCACAGCCCGACACCTTTCTCAATCTTTTGCCCAACGCGCTTTATCTCGTCGACTATGGCCTGTTGCCTACCAGCGGACGTCCACAGAGTTACTCGCTTCTGCCTGCCGCGCCGTACGACACACAGTTCCTTAGCTTTTTGGGCTCCTTGCTCGATCCCGACTATCCCGTCTCGGGGATGTCGCTGGTCAATGTCATGCTTCAGCTTGTTGCGGCGCTTGCGATTGCTCGCGCACTCGGGCAGCGGGATGGCGCACCGGCGCCGGCGCTCAGCTGGACGATGGCGGCTCTGGGCTGGTTGTTGGTGACGTTGCTCGATCCGGGCTTTGTGCCCCGCATCCATCTCGCCGCCTATGGCGAGCCGGCGCTCGCTGCCATGTCGGTTGTCGCGGCTTGGCTTTTCGTATCTGCGCAAAGCGAGCTGGCCCGAGGGGAACCTCCGACGCGGCTACTGCCGCTTGGGTTGGCCTTGGCCGCCATCGCGAATACGAAGCAGACTGGTATTGCGCTCGTCGCGTCGCTCGCTGGCGCTGCATTGATCAGCGCCTGGACGGAA
>JAFASL010000120.1 GCA_019244535.1 Alphaproteobacteria bacterium | reverse complement strand
GGCCGGTCATTGTGCCGGCCGTCACGAAGTCGCGAGAGCACCGAGATGGCGTTTTCTCTAATCGACAAATCCGAAGGCGCGGTTCCGATCGTCGCTCTGACCAAAGCGGAATTTCCGGCCTGGCTCGACGCGGCGCCTGAGCGCGAGCGCAACTGGCTGACCTCGACCGGCTTTTCCGCCGAATGCGGAAAGCACGCCCTCGTTCCCGGCGAGACCGGCAGGCTGGCGCGGGTGCTGGTCGGGCTCGGCGGCGGTGCCGATGGCGCCAATGGCGATGGGAGGATGTGGACGCTCGCCGGGCTGCCCGCGGCGTTGCTCGAGGCGAGTTATCGTCTCGATGCCGTGCCCGGCGGCGCCGATCCGACAAACCTCGCGCTCGGCTGGGCACTCGCAACCTATGCATTCGGGCGCTACAGCGAAAAGCCGCGGCCGGGCGCCAAGCTGGTGTGGCCCGAAGGCGCCGACCGCGGTCGCGCCGAGCGGCTCGCTGCGGCGGTGTTTCTCGCCCGCGATCTCGCGAATACGCCGGCCGGCGACCTCGGCCCCGAGGAACTCGCGGGCGAAGCGGTTCGCGTCGCCAAGAAAGCCGGTGCCCGGCATCGGCTCATCGTCGGCGACGATTTGCTCGCCGAGAACTACCCGACGATCCATGCGGTCGGCCGCGCCAGCACGCGCGCGCCGCAGCTCGTCGACATCGTCTGGGGCGACGCGGCGGCGCCAAAGGTGACGCTGGTCGGCAAAGGGGTGTGCTTCGACACGGGCGGGCTTGACCTCAAAACCGCCTCCGGCATGCGGCTGATGAAGAAGGATATGGCCGGCGCGGCGATCGTGCTGGGGCTCGCCCAGGCAATCATGGATGCCGGGCTGCCGGTGCGCTTGCGCGTGCTGTTGCCGTGCGTCGAGAACGCGGTGTCGGGCAACGCCATGCGCCCGCTCGACATCGTGCGGACCCGCAAGGGGCTGACCGTCGAGATCGGCAACACCGACGCCGAAGGTCGCCTTATCCTGTGCGACGCGCTGGTCGAGGCCTCGACCGAGCAGCCGGAATTGCTTATCGACATAGCGACCTTGACCGGCGCGGCGCGGGTCGCGCTCGGCCCCGAGCTGGCGGCATTGTTCTGCAACGACGAGACGCTCGCCCGCGGCCTCCTCGACGCCGCCGGGTCCGAGGAAGACCCGATGTGGCGCATGCCGTTGTGGCGTCCTTACCGCAAGATGATCGACAGCAAGGTGGCCGACATCAACAACGTCTCGGAATCGCCGCATGCCGGCGCGGTGACCGCCGCGCTCTATCTGCAGGAATTTGTCGAGCCCGGCATCCCCTGGGCCCATCTCGACGTGATGGCGTGGAACCCGCAGAGCCGCCCCGGCCGCCCCGAAGGTGCCGAAGCCACCGCGCTGCGCGCCCTTTATGCCCACATCGCGCGCAAGTTTAGTACTGATTGCAGTAAGCGTTAGTGTCGAGAGGCGTTGATCACCGCTGCGGTGGCGGCGGGCCGTAGTAGTACCCTGGCGCGTAATAGCCCGGCGGGGGATAATAATAGGCGGGTGGTGGGTAATAAGGCGGCCCGAAAACGGCCCGCACTGGCGCAGTGGCGATCGCGGCGGCGCCGGCGACGACTGCGCCCGCAGCAACAAACGGCAAGGCCAGCAGACCCGGGCCGCAATGCCAGCCCCATCCGTTTCTCCAGCATCGCGCCGATGCCTCGGACGAGGGCAGGATTATCACGCTTGCGATCAAAAGGCCTGCGGCCGCGACGCGTCCATAACGCACAGTTAGAACTCCGCGTAGTTTCGGCTGTTTCATCCGGAATACTGCACCACTTCCGCATATATATGGGGCGAACTGGCAAAACATGCCCCCGGATCGGCACGGTTTTCTCCCGTCACTCGAAGCGGCCGCAAGCTGCTCCGGAAAGCCCAACGCATGATCCGTTCAAATTGAACGCCTTCTCGTCACCCGAGCGGAACCGCGGTCCAGGCCACCGTTCGTCGCTTGCCATTGGTCCCGCTTTTGCGGGAGCGACGATTTCATTCGATCGGATCGAGCTCTAGAACCCAAAAGATTGCTGAGCCGGCGGTGGCGGTCCGACATGAACACCCTCCAGCTCGAGCATTCGCATCTTTGCCGCTGAGCCGCCGGGCGCGGAAAAACCGCCAACCCTACCACCCGCCGCTAAGACCCTGTGACAGGGAATGATCAGCGCCACCGGGTTCCTGGCCATAGCCTGACCGACTTCGCGCGCCGCCTGTGGCCCGGCGCCGAGCTCCTTCGCCAGAGCGCCGTAGGTCGTCGTGTGGCCCCATGCGACCCGGCGCGCCGCAGCGTAGATTTGCTCGAAAAACGGGTCCTGCTCACCCAAATCGAGCTTGAAGCCGGAAAAATCGGTCTCCTCGCCCGCGAAATAGCGTCTCACAGCGGCGATTGCCTCGGCCACCTCCGGCGTAGGCGCGCCGGGTTCGGCGCCGGGCGCTCGGCGCCGCAGAATTCGCTCGGTCGCTGCGGCGCTCCTTGTCGGCAACTGGAAGCGCGTGATGCCCACATCGTTCCAGGCGATCCCGCAAAAGCCGCCTGCCGTCTCGAAGATCAAATAATGGGGCGCCGGTTGACCCATCACATGGCTCTCGCATTTCGATCCATCATGGAGCTCGTGGGGGGAAGACGGGAATTCAACCCGTTTCTTGCGGTAACGCTGGCTGCTCAAAGCCTGTCCGCCTGAAGGGGTCTGCCAACGAGCGTCGGCGCAGCGTGGCGACCCCAGCCGGTATTGCAGCTGCGATGAAGAACATTGTGTCCAATACCAGAATCATTCAGGCCGATGTTCGCTGTGGAAGTCAGCGGCGGCGGTGTGATACTCCGGCCTATGGGATCGGCTCACGGCGCGACTTTGTACCTTCTGTGCGGGAAGATTGCTGCCGGGAAGTCGACGCTTGCGCGACGCCTTGCGGAGCGGCCCGGTAGGCTGCTCCTCAGTGAAGATCATTGGACGTCGCATCTGTTTTGTCGTGAGCTGAAGACAATCGATGATTATGGACGTTTTTCGGCGCGGCTTCGCGCTGCGATGGGCCCGCACATTGTCGACATCTTGCGGCGAGGTCTTTCGATCGTGCTGGACTTCCCGGCAAACACCGTTAGCAATCGCAACTGGATGCGCTGGATGATCGATTAATCCGGTGCGGCCCACGAACTTCATGTGCTGGTTGCTTCGGACACGATCTGCAAGCAGAGGCTTCGGGAGCGAAATGCGAGCGGCGAGCACCCGTTCCAAGTAAGCGAAGCGGACTACGATCTGTTCACAAGCTATTTCGTGCCCCCGGGGCCCGGCGAGGGCTTCAACATCATCGTTCACGCGCGTTGAACCCAGCGGATGCCGCCCTAAAAATTGCCTTGTTCCTCTTGCATGATCCCGCTTTTCCGGCCTGCGGATGCGTCGATTGTTGGGCCGCCGAACATCGGTGTATGCTGTGGATGATGGGTACGGTGCCAGCGGTCCGGAAGGCCGCTGTCCCGGCGAGCTGCTACAACTTTGAGGGGAGGTTTGCTGCAGATTCGCTACAGAATACAGCAAACCGCAATTTGCAGACACACTTCATAGTTGTAGTTCGCGTTTTCCAGCGTACCGATCTCACGCGAGGATGATGATCATGGCCAATGAGAAGATGATGGCGCAAATGTCGGGAAAGGGCGGCTTTATCGCTGCGCTCGACCAGAGCGGCGGATCGACGCCAGGCGCGCTCCGCCTCTATGGCATTCCGGACAGCGCCTATAGCGGCGACTCCGAGATGTTCAGGCTCATCCACGAGATGCGCGCGCGCATCATGACCGCTCCGGCTTTTACCGGCGCCAAGGTCATCGGGACGATCCTCTTCGAAGGCACCATGGACGGCGAGGTGCGGGGCAAGTCCACCCCGGCGTACCTTTGGGAGGAGAGAAGCGTCGTTCCCTTTGTAAAGGTCGACAAGGGGCTGCAGCCCGAGAAAGACGGCGTTCAGCTGATGCGGCCGATGCCGGAGCTCGACGCCCTTTGCGCCCGGGCGGTCAAGCTCGGCGTCTTCGGCACCAAGATGCGCTCCGTCATCAATCTCGCCTCGAAAGAGGGGATCGCCGCGATCGCGGCACAGCAATTTGAGGCGGGCGCGCAGATCGCCAAGCATGGCCTAATACCGATCCTAGAGCCGGAAGTCTCGATCAAGAGCCCGGACAAGAAGGGTGCCGAGGCGATCCTGCTCGACGAATTGAAAAAGCGGACCGACGCGTTGCCGGATGGCCGTCAGGTGATGTTCAAGCTGACACTTCCCGACGTTCCCGACCTTTATGCGCCGCTGGTAAAGCACAAGGCGGTGGCCCGGGTCGTCGCTCTGTCCGGCGGGTATACGCGCGCCGATGCGTGCAAGCGCCTCGCCGCCAATCACGGCATGATCGCGAGCTTTTCGCGCGCGCTGGTCCAGGATCTGCGCGTTTCGATGAGCGATGCCGAGTTTGAGCGGGCGCTCGCAGAATCGATCGAAGAGATTTATCGGGCTTCGACCGTCAAGGCCTAATATTTCGCCGGTGCAACCGGCTGAACGCGGCTCCGAAGGGCTTGCTATATGCCCGTGGAGATGATCGGCTGGATCGCGCCACGGGTCTCCTCGGAACTGATCCCGCCCACAGGACCGCCCTTTGACCCCGGAGTGGTTGCCGAGACCGCCCGCATTCACGAGCGGGCCGGTTTCGACCGCGTGCTGATCGGCTACTTTTCGGAAGCGCCGGACGGCTTTCTGGTCGGCGCGCACACCGCGTCGATCACCGAGCGGCTCGGTTTCCTGCTGGCGCATCGGCCGGGTTTTGTCGCCCCGCCGGTCGCCGCCCGCAAATTGGCGACGTTGGACCAGCTGAGCGCCGGCCGCTTGGCAGTGCACATCATCGTCGGCGGCAGCGACGCCGACCAGGCCAAGGACGGCGACTGGACCGGCCACGACGCGCGCTATCGCCGCGCCGCGGAATACCTCTCACTCTTGCGCCGGACCTGGACCGAGCCGGCGCCGTTCGATCACGTGGGCGAATTCTACCGAACCCGCGGCACCTATTCGGAAATCCGCTGCCGGCAGCAGCCCTATATCCCGATCTATGGCGGCGGCGGCTCCGATGCGGCGATCCGGGCATTGGCGCCGCATGTCGATGTCTACATGCTGTGGGGCGAACCGCTAAGGGAAACGGCCCGATTCATGGGCCGCGTGCGGCGGGAAGCCGCGCTCTGCGGTCGCAGCCCGGCCTTCAGCTTGTCGACTCGCCCGATCCTCGCGTCGACCAACGGCGCGGCCTGGGACCGGGCACGCGACATTCTCGACCGCGTACTCGCCAATCGCGCAGGCGCTCCCGCACCAAGGCGCCAGAATGTCGGCTCTCAGCGGCTGCTCCAGGCCGCCGAGAAAGCCGAGGTGCACGACACCTGCCTGTGGACACCGCTCGCCGTCGCGACGGGCGCTTCCGGGAATTCGACGGCGCTTGTCGGCACGCCCGAAACCGTCGCAAAGGCGCTCTTCGAATATTACAAGCTCGGCGCCACGAGCCTGTTGATCCGCGGTTACGATCCCCGGCCCGACGCCGTGCAATACGGCGAGAAACTCATCCCGCGCCTCCGCGAGCTCGTGGCGCACCATGAGGCCGCGAGTTGCGTCGGCGGCGTGGAGGGGAGATGATGACCGCGAGCCGCAGCGTTCACTTCTATATCCAATGAGGGAGCGACAAATGGCCTATGAGGGCATGATTGCGGAAACGATCTCGATCAATGGCGACAAGAACGAGCCGATCTCCGCCTATGTGGCGCGGCCGCTAGGGGCCGGGCCGTTCCCCGGCATGGTGCTGTTGCATCACGCGCCCGGCTGGGACGAATGGTACCGCGAGGCGACCCGCAAATTCGCGCATCATGGCTACGCCGCGATCAGCCATAACCTTTACCATCGCGCCGGCGAAGGCAAAGCCGATGACGTCGCTGCGAAAGTGCGCGCCGAAGGCGGCGTTCCGGATGCTCAGGTCATCGGCGACACGCAGGGCGCCGTCAACTGGCTGCGCGCGCAACCCTGGCTCAACGGCAAGGTCGGCGTCTTTGGGACCTGTTCGGGCGGACGGCAGACCTTCCTGTTTGCCTGCCACACCAACAGCATCAACGCAGCCTGCGACCTGTGGGGCGGCCGGGTGGTGATGAGCAAGGAGGAGCTGAACCCGAAGCAGCCCGTCGCCCCAATCGAGTACACGCAAAAGCTTTCCTGCCCATTGCTCGGGCTGTTCGGCAACGAAGACCGGGCGCCGACTCCGGAGCAGGTCAATCAGCACGAGGCCGAGTTGAAGAAATACGGCAAGCAATACGAGTTTTACCGTTACGACGGCGCCGGGCACGGCTTCTTCTACTACGACCGCCCTGCCTACCGCATCGAGCAGGCGCTCGACGGGTGGCAAAAGGTGTTCGCGTTTCTGCGGAAGCACCTCGCAGCCTAACGCCCTCTAACAGATGTGCACCTCGATCGTCGAAATCGTCGAGGCCGCCGGCGCGGGCAAAGGCGGTGACGGGTGGTTCGACCTCACCCACTCGGTAGTGTCTTACGACCACCCGCACCATGCTTTGCTGGAAGAGGCGATCACGATCGATTTTGTGAACCGCGCGCTGGGGCCCGGCGCGCGGGTCGCGGTCGAGCTGACATTGGAAGCGGCGAAGGAACTGAGCGGCGCTCTGGCTCGGGCGATAGCAGCGGCGGAATTCGAAGAAAGCGCCCGGCTGCGCACGTCCGGCTAGATGTGACGGCGCGGCAAGCGGAGAGAGCCGGTCGTGAAAGTCGGTCTATTCATCAACACGCAGTTTCCGGAGGGCTTCAACCTTACGCAGCGCATCCCAGAGATGATTGCGCAGGTGCGCGCGGCGCGCGATGCCGGCTTCGCATCGCTCTGGTTCCCGCATCATTGGCTGACCCACCCGATGCAGATGCTGCAGATCACGCCGGCCATGGGCTATGTTGCGGCGCACGCGCAGGGCATGACGATCGGGCCGAATATCCTGATCCTGCCGCCGCTCAACCCGGTGCATGTGGCCGAGGAAGCCGCCACGCTCGACGTATTGACTGGCGGCAATTACATCCTCGGCGTCGGCCTGGGTTATCGCCAACCCGAATTCGCTGCCTTTGGCATCAGCCTCAGCGAGCGGGCGCCACGCTTCAACGAAAGCATCACGCTAATGCGCCGGCTGTGGACCGAGGAGCGGGTAACCCACATCGGCCGGTTCTATTCGGTCAACGACGCCGGTATCGGCGCAAAGCCGGTTCGCGCAGGAGGGCCGCCGCTCTATATCGCCGGACAGGCCGATGTGTCGGTGAAGCGCGCGGCGCGCATCGGCGACGCGTGGCTCATGATGAACAACGCTGGGCTCGGAAGCCTGGTCCCGCTGATGCAGACATATCGCGCGGCGTTGGCCGAACACGGGCGGGCCCCAATGGAATTTCCGATAACCGTCGAGTGCTATGTCGGCGCACGGCATGCGACCGCGCATGAGGAATGCCGCGGGCCGCTCGAATACAAGTACAACGCTTACGCCTCATGGGGGCTGCAGGACCACACCACGCAAGGCTCGTTCGAGGAGTTTGCGCGCGACCGGTTTATCATCGGCGACAAGGCATCGGTGAAGGAAGAGATCGCACGGTATCGGGAGCTGCTGGGGGTCGATCACTTCATCATGCGCTGCCAGTGGCCGGGCTTGCCGCAAGAGCAAGTGCTAAGCTCGATCCGGCGCCTCGGCGAGATTTTCGCGTCATCGGGGTAAAGCCATGATCAAGCTGTTCTATGCTCCGAACACCTGCTCGCTCGCCTCGCACATCGCGCTGGAAGAAGCGGGCGCGGCCTATACGACCGTGCGGGTCGACTTCGCCATTAACGAGCAGCGCCGGCCGGAATACCTCGCGGTCAATCCCAAGGGACGCGTACCGGCGCTGGTGACCGATAGCGGCACTCTGACCGAGACGCCCGCCATCCTGGCGTTCATTGCCCAAAGCTTCCCAAAGGCCGGACTGGCACCTTTCGACGAGCCGTTTGCCTTCGCGCAAGTACAGGCCTTCAACAGCTATTTGTGTTCGACAGTGCACGTGGCCCATGCGCATCGCATGCGCGGCAACCGTTGGGCGGACGACCCGGCCGCCATTGCCGAGATGAAGCGCAAGGTCCCGGAATCGGTCGGCGCCGCATACGACCTGATCGAGCACGGGATGCTCAAAGGGCCCTGGGTCATGGGTGAGACCTACTCGATCTGCGACCCATACCTCTTCACCTTGTCGGAATGGCTGGAGGGGGACGGCGTCGATCTGTCCCGGCTTCCCAAAGTCGTCGCACACCGAAACCGGATGTTCGAGCGCGCTGCCGTCCGCGAGGCAATTGCAGAAGAGCGCAGATAGCCGGGACAGGCGGCCAGTTACCGCAGGCGCGGGCCGGGGTCGATGCCCAGATACACCCGGCCGCCGATCGGGTACCATTCGGGCGCAAGCGTCACGGTCTGGCCGACGGTATGCAGGTCGCGCCAGCACTCGGCGAGGCGGCTTTCGCGCTTGAACGATGTGCTGCCGCCGTGCCGGTAAACGAGATCCATCGCCTCGCGCGCGCTGTCGGCGCTGTAGCTTGCCGCCAGGCGGCAGCGGGCCCGCTGCTCGAGCGTGGTCTCGTTGCCGGAGGCGAGGGTGTTCCAGATCTCGGCGATCATCGCGCTGCGGTAAGCGCGCCCGGCGTTGAGGATCGCG
>JAFASL010000011.1 GCA_019244535.1 Alphaproteobacteria bacterium | reverse complement strand
GACGGTCGATCGCCAGGCCGGCAGCGCGCCGCACCCGTTCGTCGTGCCACGGCGATTTCGGATCCCACTGGTCGGGGAAATAAAGGCAGAAGACGCCCTGCACGACCGCCGGCTTCAGGGTGAGGCCCGGTGTTCGCCGGAGCTCCTCGGCGAGCTCGCCGCGGATCGAGTAAACGATGTCGATCTCGCCGCGTTTGAGCGCAGCAAGGCGCGTGCTTTCGTCGGGGATTACCTTGAAGACAAGCCGCTTCACATTGGGCGGCTTGCGCCAATACTTGTCGAAGGCCTCCAATACCAGCTCGACACCCGGGTTGAATGAGACGAATTTGTAGGGTCCGGCGCCGATTGGCGCCTTTTTGAACCCATCATCGCCGATCTTCTCGACATACGCCTTGGGGACGATCCAGCCGGCCGCGGTGGCGCTTGCATAGAATGTCAGGAAGTCCGGCCACGGCCGCTTGAGCTTGAAACGCACACGCCTTGCATCGGGGATTTCCACCCCCGCGACGCGCTCCATCATCAAATCATGCGAGGCGCCGCGATAGCGTTCGAATGAGAATCTGACGTCCTCCGGGGTCACCCGGTCGCCATTGTGGAACAGCGTACCGTCACGCAGCGTGAAGTCGTAAGTGAGGCCGTCCTCGGACGCCGACCATGTTTCAGCGAGGCACGGCGCCGGTGACTGCCCCGGCATCAGCTTCACCATCGCGTCGTGCAATGCGTAAAGCACCATAAACGGGGTAATGATCCCCGACACGTCGGCCGGATCGAACCACGCCGGCGCCAGCGAGACATGCACCCCCCAGGTGAGCTGCCCCTCCGGGCCAGCGGCAAGAGCCGAGCCGGGCGCACCGGCTGCGAGACCGAGCGCGGCGAGCGCAAGGAGGTCGCGGCGCGTCATCCCGGGCGCCGCGGCGGCGCTGCTGCGCAAAACCGGCTGCATTCCTCTCCTCCAAAGCTGGCCAGCCTGGCGACGGTCTTGCAGGAACTTTAGATCAGTTTTCGGAGAAGTGTCTCGCTGTTACCTCGAGCGGGAATGACCGCTTACAACTTCGGATCACCCGAACAGTGGGGCGCGGGTTTCGGCGAAGTCTTCGACAGCGCCGACCAGCTTGTCGTGGTCGGCCTCGTCGAGTGCGATCGACAAGGCGAACATGCCGCGCTTGGCAAACCAGATCCCGCGCTCGACCAGGTCGAAATAGAAGAGATCGCGCAATAGGGCGTTGCCGTGCTCGGCATCGTCCTGTGAGCGTATCGGCCGGTCGGTCATGTGCACCGCGAGCATCGAGCCCAATCCAGTGAATTGCATCGCCAGCCCGTGCCGCTGGGCCACTGCATTGAGGCGGTCGCGCAGGCGGTCACCGCCGGTGTTGAGGGCGCGGGCCCGCTCGGGCGTGTAGATCTCGGTCAGCCCGGCGAGCCCGGCATTCATCGTCAAAACATTGTTGTTGAACGTACCGGCGTGCTGGAACGCGTCCGGCCGGCGCGGGTCGAAGCGTTCCATCAGATCGGCGCGGCCGCCAAACGCGCCAAAGCTCATGCCGCCGCCGACATATTTGCCCAACGTCGTCAGGTCGGGGAGGATGCCGTGCGCCTCCTGCAAGCCCCCGGGCGCGAGCCGCGAGCTCATCACCTCGTCGAAGATCAGCAGCGCCCCGGTTTCGTTCGCCAGCGCGCGCAACCCGGCGAGAAAGCTGCGCTCCGCCGCTATGCACCCGGTGGTGCCCTGCATCGGCTCGATCAGGATTGCGGCGAGCTCGCCGCGATGCGGCTGCACGAAATCCTCGACAGCAGCGAGATCATTGTATTTTCCGAGCAGGTATTCGAACGGCGCATTGAGCGCACTGCCATGGCCGCGGAAATAAAACACCCCGCCGTGGTAGCCGCCGCGAAACACCAAAATCTTCGAGCGGCCGGTGATCGCCCGCGCCGCGCTTACCGCCATCAGATTGGCTTCGGTGCCGGAATTTGTGAAGCGCACCAGCTCGATCGACGGGAAGCGGGCGCAGATCGCCGCGGCGAACCGCGCTTCGAGCGCGTTGTGCGCGCCGAAATTCAGGCCCTCATCGAGGGCGGCATCGATCGCACGGCGGATCACCGGATGCGAATGGCCAAAGATGCCGGCGGTGAACTCGCTGAGGTAATCGACATATTCATGCCCGTCGAGGTCCCACAACCGCGCGCCCTCGCCGCGCACGATCGTCAGCGGGAACGGATCGACATGGATCGCCGAACGGGTGTTGCCGCCGGGCATCGCCGCGCAGGCTTCGCGGTGCTGCGCGAAACTCTTCGGGTTGCGCTCGCGGTAGAGGTCTTCGGCCTCCGCGAGCGCCGCCCCGATGTCGATGTTAGCCCGGGTAGGCACGGCGGCCATGGTCGCGCAGCCACAGGCGCAAGAGATGGCGCCGGCGGTCGGGATCAGGATCATCGATGAAGGCGGTGCGGCTGTGGCCCAGCGCATGGTTGTCGACAAACTGGATCTGACCCGGCTCCAGGTCGAAATCGACCGAAAGCCCCTCTTCTCCGAATATGCCGAGCATTGCCGTGATCGCGGCTTCGCCGATCTCGTCCATCGGCTCGCCGCGCAGCGCATATCCGCCGTTGATCTGATGGACGCTGAACCGCGCCTTCGGTTCATCGCCATCCTCAAATATGGGCGCCGTAAAGACCGGGCTCTGGCCCCGCCGGAATTCGCGCTGCCGGTCGAACCAGAACGGCTGGTAGAGCCGCCGCAGTCGGTCCGGATCGCGTTCGCGCAAGGCATTGTGGACAGTGTGAAAGCTGATAACGCGGCTGTGCCCGCCGCTTTGCGCCTGACGCAGACAGAGTAGCCCGACATAGTCCGGCGGGGCGTCGTTGTAGGCGTTGTCGTTGTGGAAGCGGATCTCGATGTTGGTCTTGTCGGGGCGGACCCCGGATCCGGGCAGCGCCTGCCGCCCTGTGTCGAGCACGTCGTATATCATCGTGCCGTCGAGCTTCTGCGCCACCGGGCGCGACACCATGCTCGACAACAGCCAATAAATTGCTGTCGCCTCCGCCGCGTCCATCTCACTCATCGGCAGGCGGTCGACAATGGCAAAGCGCCGGCCATGGTCGAGCATGTCGCGGGCCCGCGCCATCTCCCGCCGGCAGGCCGGCATCGCGAAATCATCGGGCGTACGAAGGACGGTGGGCAGCGGATAAGTCCTGATCTCGTCGGCTGCCCGACGGATCTCGTCGAGACAGACGCCTGATAGATCGATCCGATATTCCTCGGGGCGGACGTCCCGGCGCGTCCAGACGCTCGGCCCCTCAATGGGCATGTCTATTTGTGTCATT
>JAFASL010000939.1 GCA_019244535.1 Alphaproteobacteria bacterium | reverse complement strand
CTGGCGTTGAGACCGATCCCAAACGAACTGCACTGGGGATCCATGCGCAATCACGGCGAATATTGGCGCTCTCGCCCCAATCGCAACCGAAACTATCGGGTCAAGTGATGGCTAGTAGCGCGCTTGCGGTTCTATAAGTCGCCGGAGCCAGTCGCCGTCGAACTGTGCTCGGGTGTCGCTCAGATAAGGTCCCGTCGCGCGATTGCAGTGCCTCGGAGCGCCCATCGGCGGCCCACCCCCTTGGGCTGAGGGTGAGCGGGCGACTTTGCCCGCGTCCACTCACGCATAAGCTGAAGACGTCGGATTTTTTTACGAACGAGCTGCCGGATCACAACAGAAAAATCCGGTGCGGGTAAACCCAGATTGCCAGGATATGTTTGTCTTTCAATCGATTACGCACGCCTGAACCTGTGGCCAAAGCGGCGTAATATACCAGCCATGTAGTGTCGATGCGTTTTACACTGACACATGGTTAGACATATAAACCATTTATTACAAACCACTACTTCCGTTGGCACGAAAATTGAACAAGCCATAAGGCTTAAACGGAGGCGCTAGATGATCAGGCTTATCCGATTATTCCTAATGGCTATAACATTCTCGGCGCCACTTGCGGTTGACGCTGCCCCCGTCACCTGGGATTTCTACGAGACCGGATGCGTGGCGGTGGCGGGTGGTTACCCCTGCACTCCGCCAAAACTCCCGTTTTTGCTCGCGACATTGGTTCTGCCGGACGTGACCAGCAGCGGGTCAGCAAGGTGGTCAGGAGACCCGGCGGCCGCACCCGTCTACACCGGCACAGATTTCGCTCTCTCTTTCCAAACAATGGGCCACCCCGGCCTTCCGACGCTGACACAGTCCTTTCCCGGGGACCGCGATTGCGGCGGTGGCGGGTCTATATGTAGCTTTGACGTCTCCTGGAACGAGGTGGGCGGGCGGCTGCTCGCCGTCGCCGTCTCCGTCCTCGGTTTTTCCGACGAACTCCACGTCGACCTCACCGGCGGGTACATCGGCTCCGACGACATTTATGGCGGGTGCGCACTAAGCCAGTGCCGAGTAAGCGGCTTTTGGCAGAGCGATCTTGCCGTTCCCGAGCCGATATCCGTCCTTATGCTGATGACCGGTATTCTCGCGGCGTGGCTGGCGTCTCCGCTTCAGAAATACCGCATCCTGTCGCCGTAAAAGCTCAGCGCGCAAGATGTGCGCTCGCGCCAGCTATTTAAAAAGGCCGATCACGGCGGGCCCCGCGGGCGGTTACCTCCGCCAAGGCATTACGAGCCACCCCGCGTTGGCGCGAGACGGTGGCGCTAGACCGCAGCTTCTCCGCCCCCAACGGTCCTTCGCTCGCACCGCGGCCAGAGCAAGCGCCGCTCGTTCGTAGATGCGAATCGGCGCTCATTCCAAAGCAGCCGACAGCAGGTAGAGCAGACACCCGATGAGACCGCCGACCAGTGTCCCGGTCATACGGATGTACTGTAGGTCGCGACCCACGACGAGCTCTACCCGATCGGTAAAACTGCCGACATCCCACTGCCCGACCACCCCGGTGATGAATTGTGCCAGTCCGCTGCGCCAGGGCACGAGCTCCAGAAGGATCGCCTCGATCGTGCGATTGATCCGCCTGCGCATTGCCGCGTCATCCACCAGATGGCTGGCAAACGAAAGAATCGCAGCGCCGAGCGCCTGATCGGTCCGCGATTGCGGAGATGTAAGATCGGCCAGCAGGACATCCCGGATGTCGCCCCAAACCGAACGCAGCCAGGCCTGGACTTGCGCATTTTCGAGGAGGCGCAATTTCGCTTCTTCGACGTGCGCGCGATACGCAGGCGACGTACTAAGCTGCCCCGCCAGCCGTTCTATTCCGTCAAGCAGCTTTCGACGGCTTGGTGTCTCCGGCTCCCGCAGATCGGAAAGGAGTTCTTTGAGCCCCCCGATGATCGCCTTTGTGATTTGCCGATTAACGGCCTTCGGTATCCACCATCGCCGGCGCTGGGATTCTGCCGCCTCATAGAGTGCCTCTTCGCGCTGTTTGAGGAACTCGCGGCAGAAATCCAGCAGCCGATCGAGCACAACCTCATGAAAGCCGTTTTTGGACAAGACAGTGATCGCCAAGCCGAGCAGCGGAGCGAGTTCGATCTCCGACAGATGCCGGCCGAGCGATTCGCCGACAAACGAGCGAAAATCCCGGTTGTCGATGGTGCGAATAAGATGCGGCAACATCCGCGCGAGGCGGCGGCCGACGGCATCAGCGTTTGCGGGCGCTGACAGCCAGTCGGCAGCAAGGCGGGCCAGGTCGATCGACCGAAGCTTTGCTCTCAAGAGGTCGGGCGTCAGGAAATTCCGCTCGATGAAAACTGCCAGACCCTCGCCGATGCGATCCTTATTTCTGGGCAGGATCGCGGTATGCGGTATCGGCAGCCCGAGCGGCCGTCGGAAAAGCGCGGTCACGGCAAACCAGTCGGCGAGCCCGCCGACCAGAGCGGCCTCGGCGGATGCGCGAACAAGCAAGGTGAAGAAACCCGGCTGTGCCATCAGGGTTGTGCAAATGAATATCACCGCGACGATTACCAGCAGCGCGGTCGCGATCAGGCGATTTCGCCGAAGGCCCCGCTTTTGGATCTCCTGCAGGCTTACCGACATGCCTACAGGGCGCGGAGCACGGAAGATATTTTGGACATGGGTCGAGCAGGGTACCACCTTTATTAACCCCGAACCTGCCCCCGTGCGCGGCCAACTTCGGATGAGCTGTGTGGTGGAGCGATCGGTGGCGCTGATCGAAAACGTGTTCAAAGGCAACATCGTGCCTGGTCTCGCCGATGGCCATCCGAACAATCGGAGGTGCGCGCCTCACGTCGCGGGCTGAGGCGGCCAGCTGCGAAAGCCGGCCCCCGCCGGTCAATCTTAAGGGCGCGTGCGTCGACGCTTAAAGCAAGGCGCGGACCAGCGCCT
>JAFASL010000934.1 GCA_019244535.1 Alphaproteobacteria bacterium | reverse complement strand
TTAACGATCTTTTGGGCCAGATCGCGGAGGGAACTCTCGCAGGCTTGCCGGCTTTACGGTTATGATGACCCCGGCCATGATGACCAACGAGCGCAAGATCTGGGAAGCTGTATTGCTCCTCGTCCGCCGGCATGGCGCGGCCGCCGTGGAGATCGCGCACCGCGAGGCACAGCGCTTGCGCACCGGCGACGACGAGTTGACTTGCGTCGTCTGGTGCTGGATTGCCCGATCGACAGCCGAATTGCTGCGGCCGATCCCCGGCGAAGACGAACGGGTGCACTGAGGTCCGACGCCCGGTTGCGCTGCGTCCCCTTCACGCAGGAGCTGGGCGATCCGATATGCGATCCGTTGCACCTTCAATCCGAAAGGGAAAGCATGGCAGAGGGTCTGTTCCGCCGTCTGGGTAGCCGCGGGCACGCGGCGGGCAAGGCATTTCCGGTTGCCCTCGATGAAGAGGAGTGGCGGCGCAAACTGTCCCCGGCACAGTATCGGGTGTTGCGGGAGCACGGCACCGAACGTGCCGGGTCTAGCCCGCTCGACAAGCAATATGGAGCCGGGATCTACCATTGCGCCGGTTGCGGACAGCCGCTGTTTTCGTCCGACACGAAATTCAACAGCGGCACCGGCTGGCCGAGCTTCTGGGCGCCGCTCGACGAAGCCGTCGAAACCGAAACCGACCGCAGCTTCTTCATGACGCGGACCGAAGTCCACTGCGGTCACTGCGGCGGGCATCTCGGCCACGTTTTCGACGACGGCCCCCAGCCAACCGGCCAACGCTACTGCATGAACGGCGTCTCGCTCGACTTCCATGCCGGAGAGACGCCGCCGTCAACAACCGACGAAAGCACGTCAAACCCTGCGGCCAAGCCCTGACGCCGCCTAGCCCGGCTCTGCAAGGCCTCAATCACCTGGGTTCCGAAATCCTGCACCAGTGTTTACGACAGCGTGGTGCGGGACGGGGTATGGAAACAGGCTTCGGAGCCTGGGACCAGTAGCTTGGCATGGCCGCAATGTGTGATTGTGCGGCGAACACGGCTGCGGTCCGGTAAGGCTGGTTTCGACCGGCACGGGGAAGCATTTTGCGGAGGCATAACCGACCGACCGATTGTCGCTAACGAACGCCCTGGCGGGTGCAATATCGACCGGAAGGCGGCCGAGCGGATTGCCAAGGAAATCTTCGATGCAATCCACGAGAACGTCGCTACCAAAGCTGACATCGCCGCAATCAAGGCAGAGTTGCGCGAGTTTGAACTGCGGCTCGACGCCCGGATCGATCGCGTCGTCGTCCGCCTTGGCACGCCGGTCGGCGCTAACGGGCATTCTTTTTGCCGCGCTGCATTACTGGCCACCGCATGGCTAAATCTGTGATTTACCCCAACCCGGCGGTACCGCCGTAACGAGCGGTGCCGAGACGCTTTAAACCCCGCCAATGCGCACGCTCCCGCGGAATCGTTAGTTCTGGCGCAATTAGGGACCGGACGCGTCTCGAGCGTGACAGATCAAACCGCGTAATATATTTAGTATCGTCTTAGGATTACTTTCCGATAACTTAGGTTGGCGCCGAAAACTTGATGGTTCGCGCCAGCAAGAGGAAACCCTAGGACGCGCTGGGGCCGCAGCGGAGCCCTCGGCAGCGACGGCTTGCCAGTTCTGCATTACATTTGCGAGCGAGACAGCGCCACCCGTGGGGCGGGCGACGCCGTCTTTGACCACCATCGTGAAAGGAGCACAACAATGGCTTCGACGCCAATCTACCCCACCACAATCGCCCCCAGCACTGGGAGGCGCCACGCAGTCTTAATCTTTTTGATGGTGTTAGGCCTCTTTATCGCCCTTGCCTGGTTTCTAAAGGGCATAAGCACAGAGCCTACAAGTGCTATTGAACAGCAAGTCCGATATCTATCATATGTTATATCCGCAACAGGCTGGGTGATATTTACTCTCTCACTATTCTTGGGGATAATGATATCCCAACTGGACGTGATTGCCCAGGAGCTGAGACAGCTTAGGTCCTTCTCCACCGTGCCAGGTCCCTCCGAGCCGGCGCAATCGCCTTAAAACGGGGAAGGATAGGCGCACCGCCGCCACCCGACGGTGCTTGATGCAGCGGCGGTGATTAGAGGATAGGCTAATGATAGATCGACGAAAAATCCTGGCGGGGCTGGCAATCATCGCTGTTCCCGTTGTCGCCTACGGGCAACCACCAGGCGGCCCTCCTCCGGGCGGTCCCTCTCCGGGCCGTCCGCCTATGCCGCCGCCACGACCCGAGACACCACCACGACGGCCCCGTGGAGCCCATCCTTGGCGCTGGTCGCGAGGTCGGTGGCACTGGAATGGTCGGCGCTGGGTCTGGGTTCCGGGGAGATGGTGGTGGTGAACTCTTTGCGACGCTCGCGCATTAGCCCGCGAGCAATTCGATAGGGATACGGGGCTTTGTCTTCGCTGAAGGGTTCAGCAGCGGTGATCCAAGGCACTTCTTCGGCTGGGCGCGGGCCGAACCCGGCAATCGACCTCGAGGCGCTGCTCGGCCCGTGAATATTTTACGCCTCAAACGGAGTAGTACATCTGGAATTCGATCGGGTGGGGGGTGTGCTCGAAAGCGTAGACCTCCTCCCACTTCAATTCCATGTATGCCTCGATCTGGTCCATATTGAAGACGTCGCCCTTCAACAGAAACGCGTGGTCGTTACGCAGCTCGCCCAACGCCTCGCGCAATGACCCGCACACGACCGGCACATCGGTCAGTTCTTCGGGCGGGAGGTCGTAGAGGTTCTTGTCCATCGGGTCGCCGGGGTGGATCTTGTTCTGGATTCCGTCGAGCCCGGCCATCAGCATCGCCGCAAAGGCAAGGTAAGGGTTGGCGGCCGGATCGGGGTAGCGTACTTCGACCCGTTTGCCCTTGGGGCTCGCGACGTAAGGGATGCGGCACGCCGCCGAGCGGTTGCGCGACGAATAGGCGAGCAGCACCGGCGCCTCGAAACCCGGGATCAGGCGTTTGTAGCTGTTGGTGGTCGGATTGGTGAACGCGTTGATTGCCTTGGCGTGGCGGATGATGCCGCCGATGTAGTAAAGCGCAGTCTCCGACAGGTCGGCGTAGAGGTTGCCGGCAAAGAGCGGGCGCTCGCCCTTCCACAGTGACTGGTGCGTGTGCATACCCGAGCCGTTGTCGCCCATCACCGGCTTTGGCATGAAGGTCGCGGTCTTGCCGTACTGATTGGCGACGTTCTGCACGACGTATTTATAGATCTGCATGTGGTCGGCGGTGCTGACCAGGGTCGAAAACAGAAAGCCAAGCTCCGCCTGCGCCGGCGCCACCTCGTGGTGATGTTTTTCGACGCCGAGCCCCATATCGTGCATGACCGAAAGCATCTCGGCGCGGATGTCCGACTGGCTGTCGACCGGCGGCACAGGAAAGTAGCCGCCTTTGATCGGCGGACGGTGACCGGTGTTGCCGTCGGGGAATTTCCTGTCGCTGACGTAGGGGCCCTCCTCGCTGTCGATCGCGTACATCGCCCCCTTCATCGTCGCCGAATAGCGGACATCGTCGAAAATGAAGAATTCGGCTTCGGGCCCGAAATAGGCCGCGTCACCGATGCCGCTGGCGATCAGGTATTGCTCGGCCTTCTTGGCGATCGAGCGCGGGTCGCGGGCATAGGGCTGGCCGGTCAGCGGCTCGTGCACGTCGCAAAATATAATCAGCGACGTCTGTGCCGCAAACGGGTCGAGCACTGCGGTCGAACAGTCGGGTACCAGCATCATGTCCGACTCGTTGATCGCCTTCCACCCGGCGATCGACGACCCGTCGAACATCACGCCTTCGTTGAGGAAATCCTCGCTGATCGTCCGCACGTGATGCGCCAAGTGCTGCCACTTGCCGCGCGGGTCGGTGAACCGGAAGTCGACGTATTTGACGTCGTGCTCCTTGATCATATCCATGGCTTTTTGCGTATCAGACATTGCAACTTTCCGTTCGATGTTGGACAGGGCTCAAGAGCACAAGATCGCGCGCGTAACGCCGCGACCTAATCAAATCGCGTCCGGGCCGCGCTCGCCGGTGCGGATGCGGATCGCTTCCTCGATTGTCGTGACAAAGATCTTGCCATCGCCGATCCGGCCGGTATGGGCAGCCTGTTGGATCGCTTCCACCGCGCGCTCGACGAGCGTGTCCTCCATGACCACCTCGATCTTCACCTTCGGCAAAAAATCAACAACGTACTCAGCTCCGCGGTAGAGCTCGGTGTGGCCTTTCTGTCGGCCGAAACCTTTGGCTTCGGTGACCGTAATGCCCTTTATCCCGACTTCATGAAGAGCTTCCTTCACTTCGTCGAGCTTGAAGGGCTTGATGATCGCTTCGATCTTTTTCATCGACTTCTCGTCTTTCTCAGCCACGGCACCGACTTCGGAGCGGTCAGAGCATAACCTATGCCACTGCCTGTCGGCGACCTGCAGCTCCGATAACCACGGCGGCGGCGACGCCAATTTGCCTTAGGATCGGGCAGAAATCTGCTGAAATTTTGATCGGTAGTGTCACCTCGTCGATAGATTGCCAAGAAATCTGCGAATTCGGTCGATTGCCTCGCCGATCGCCTCCCAGCTATTGGCGTAGGAGAATCGCAAATAGCCCTCGCCATGCTCGCCAAAGCTGGTGCCGGCGATCGTCGCCACTCCGGCTTCCTCGAGCAATCGTCCCTGTAATGTGCGGGCGTCGTAGCCGGTTCCGGTGATGTTGGGGAAGGTATAGAAGGCGCCGCCCGGCTGCGCGCAGCGAACCCCCGGCAGCCCGTTGAGCGCGGCGACAATCATCTCGCGCCGCTCGGCAAAGGCTGTCACCATTCGTTGTACCGGGTCGCGCGGCCCGGTCAGCGCGGCGACCCCGGCGTATTGGGCGGCAGCGTTGACGCAGGAATGGCAGTTGATCGCAAGCCGTTCGGCATGGCCGAACAGCACCTTGGGCCACACCGAATAACCCAGCCGCCACCCGGTCATCGCATAGGTTTTGCTCCAGCCGTCGAGCAGGATCAGGCGGTCGCGCAGCGACGGATAGCGCAGAAGGCTGACATGCTCGGTGCCGTCGTAGAGAATTTCACCGTAGATCTCGTCGCTGAGCACGGCCACCTGGGGGTGGCGTTCAAGCCCGGCGACCAATCGGTCGAGCTCGTGCCGCGGCACGACGCCGCCCGTCGGATTGGCTGGGCTGTTGATGACCATCAAGCGGGTTCGCGCGGTGATTTTGTCGAGCACCTCCTCGGCGCTGAAGGAAAAACCCGCCGCCTCATGCAGCGGTATCGGCACCGGAATTGCACCGGAAAACCGGATGACGCTCTCGTAAATCGGAAACCCCGGGTTGGGGTAGAGGATCTCGACGCCGGGCTCGCCGAACATCAGGATCGCGAAGAACATCGTGACCTTGCCGCCGGGCACGACCAGTACCAGGTCCGGGGAAACCTCGACGCCGTGGCGGCGCAAGAGATCGCCCGCGACCGCGGTGCGCAGAGCCGGGATGCCGTTCGCGGGCGTATAGCCGTGATGGCCGTCGGCGAGCGCCTTGCGTCCGGCCTCGACGATGTGCGCAGGGGTCGGGAAATCCGGCTGGCCGATGCCGAGGTTGATGATGGATCGGCCCTCGGCGGCGAGCGCGTTAGCGCGGGCGAGCACCTCGAAGGCGGTCTCGGTCCCAAGCGCACCCATGCGGCCTGCCATCTGCAGCATCGTCGTCTCCTAGCCCATTTCCGTTGAGCGAAGGTTAGCGCGATCGAGATCCGTTGGCGACCGGGAGGCATTCTGCTCCTTGCGGTCTGAAGAGTATCGTGAGCCGAGCACCGCCGCGGGCTTGATTACAAGAATTCGATGGATCAATTAGGCCTCCTTCGATGCGGGCGCGGCGCA
Organism: Alphaproteobacteria bacterium; assembly: GCA_019244535.1. Lineage (GTDB taxonomy): Bacteria > Pseudomonadota > Alphaproteobacteria > ATCC43930 > CGMCC-115725 > AP-15. The sequence goes on along the minus strand of JAFASL010000934.1, from coordinate 299 downwards.
GGGCATCGGCGTACCATTTGAATTTCCGGAACAACCGCTCACGGTGTTAATCGAAGCCCGGGTCGATCGGGTCTCCGGGCGGCGGGAGGGTGCTGATGTCAAAATTTGGGAAAACCGCTCGCCGCCCGAAATGGGTCTTCGCGGCAACATGACAGAGTGTCGGGCGAAAGGCGCGTGATGAGCCCGGACATGATCCGCTTTGGCCGGGCGATCTGCGGCGATCTGGAGCAAGCCGAGCGCCGCGAATGGTGGCTCGCCAATGGGCGTGGCGGCTACGCGGCCGGCACGATCGCCGGCAC
>JAFASL010000928.1 GCA_019244535.1 Alphaproteobacteria bacterium | reverse complement strand
CGGCGCATCGAGCTCAAGCTGACCGAACGGTAGCATGCGGCCCTGGTTTCGCTCGGCGCAGCATTTGCGCACTGCTGAAGCGACGCGGAGTTTATGAACGGAGACGTGACATGCGCATTCTGCTCGTCGTTCTTGGCCTGACTGCGCCTTTTACCTTCTCACAATCCTGTTTCGCTGGAGATCAGTCGCCACCTCGACCGGTTCCCGGGATTGCCGGATCGCCGCTCACCAGCGGGCTGCCAATGCTGCTGCACAAGCTCGGTGTCGAATTGATGCCGCGTGCACATGCCGCGGAGTGTACGAGCGAGGGTGAGACGTGCACATCGAATGAGCAATGCTGCCCCGGTCTCGAGTGCAGCGGCGGACCACCGGCCACGTGCGTCGAAGAGGATTGAATCGCTTGCGGACGTCCGCTCGTCCAGGCGCCGCAAACAAGCGCCCTTCTCTCTCGCGGACCTTCTAGCCCGACCGCGGCTCACCTCAGACTGCTCTTGCCAGACCGCGGCGAACTGCCTATGCGCTCGCGCGTGGCTAAATTTGCACCCACCGAGGGAACCGCCCGCTCCCATGCGGAGACCGAGCGGGCACCCCCGGCCGAGCGGCGACTGCGCGACAGCGAAGTGTTTTTGCTTGCGCTGGCGCTCGCGGCCGGCATCGCGGCCGGTCTTGGCGTGGTGCTGATCGATCTGCTCCTCGCGTTTCTGCGCTGGGTCGCGTTTGGGATAGGGCCCGACGGACATCTGAGCGACATCGATCTCGGCCCGGCGCGGATCCTGCTCATGCCGGTGCTCGGCGGCCTGCTGGTTGGTCTCGTTTCGGCCCTGCTGCGACGCTGGCGACCGCGCGAGGTGGTCGACGCGATCGAGGCCAACGCGCTGCTTGGCGGCCGGATGTCGGTCGCCGACAGCCTCGGATTGGTCGCAGCGACCCTGCTCTCGGGTGGGTTCGGCGCCTCGGTCGGAATGGAGGCGGCCTACACCCAGCTCGGCGCAGCCCTCGCATCGCGCCTCGGCAGATCGGTCGAGCTGCGGCGCGACGACGTCCGCACGCTGGTCGGATGCGGGGCCGCCGGCGCGATTGCAGCCGCTTTCAATGCCCCGCTCACCGGCGCATTCTACGCTTTCGAACTGATTATCGGCAGCTATACGCTGCAAAACTTGGCGCCCGTCGGCATCGCCGCACTGACCGGGGCATTGGTTGTTCGTGGTCTCGTAGGCTCGAACCCGATCTTCGTCGTGTGGCATGAGATCAATATTTCGGCCTCCGACTACCCGGCCTTCTTTGGCCTCGGCCTAGCCTCGGCCGGGCTCGGCATCCTGGTCATGAAGGGCGTGACCTCGACCGAAGCGCTGTTTCGCTCACTAGCGGTGCCGCGTTGGGCGCGGCCAGCGATTGGCGGGCTCCTTATCGGAGCGATTGCCCTTCCGTTTCCGCAAATTCTGGGTAGCGGGCATGGTGGGATCATGCGGGTGCTGCATTCCGGCTTCTATCTTCCCTTTCTCGGCGGGCTGATTGTCGCCAAGATCGTCGCTTCGGCCGTCTCGATCGGCTCCGGGTTTCGTGGCGGCCTGTTCAGCACCTCGCTCTTCCTCGGAAGCCTTTTTGGCAGCTTCGCCGGCGCCGGGTTGGACCGGTTCGCACCGCAACTCGGGGCTGATCCGTTGGTTTATGCGATGGTCGGAATGGGCGCGGTTGCGGCAGCGATTGTCGGCGCGCCGATCACGATGATCATGATCGTGCTCGAGACCACCGGCGATTTTGCGGCGATGATCGGCGTCATGGTTGGCGTTGTTACCGCCGCGATCGCGGTACGCCATTGGTTCGGGTACTCCTTCGCGACATGGCGCTTCCACTTGCGCGGGCTGAGCATACGCAGCCCCGAAGACGTAGGATGGATCAACGAGCTGTTGATTGGACCGATGATGCGGCGCGATCCGCCGGTCATCGCCGCCGAGCTGCCCCTCGACGGGCTCCGCCGGCGCTTCCCGCCGGGGAGCATTAGGCAAGTATTCGTAGTCAACGGCCGCGGGAGTTACTGTGGAGTTATTGACACAGGCGAGGCCAGCGTGGCCAAACCCTCGGAGGCGATCAAGACTGTGGGCGAATTGGCCCTGCAGCCGCCCGCGTTCCTGCTGCCGGGCGACAACCTGCGCACCGCACTGGATCGGTTCAGCCAGGCCGCGCAGGAGACCCTCCCGGTAGTCGATAACGTCAAGGATCGGCGGATCATCGGCTATATGAGCGAGGCCTACGCACTGCGCCGCTATGCTCACGAGCTCGAGCGCCATCGCGGCGGGCGGCAGGATGACGCGGGAATCTTCAGCCCGATTTCCGGAGACGTGGCGAGCGGGCCCAGGCAACCCTAGAAACCAGACAACCATAAAAAAATGACGCAATTCCACGTAGCTGAGGTACAATTGCCCAGCACTGGCGGACGGCCGCGCCCTTGCACGGTACGGTGAACCGATTAAAAGGCGATCGACTGGGCCACGTCCGACAGCCAAGGCGTTATGCGGATGGGATGCGGTGGGTGCGCTCGCTGAGCCAATCGTAGCAGCCGCGCCGGGTAGAATGGGCGAAGACGGCGGCGGACCCGCCGGTCTCACGGAGAAGGAGTTCAGGGATGGCAGACGTCGTAGCCCGGGACATCCGTATACCCGCGCGGAGCGGACAACTTTCGCTGCACAAATTCGCGCGCCGTAAGTCGACGATCGCTTTCCTGATGGCGCTGCCTCTCATCGCGATTATCGCGTGTCTGGTGATCTATCCCGCATTCTACTCGATCCATCTCGCAAGCCTGAACAAGTCGATGACAAAGTTCGTCGGTTTCGGCAACTTCGAGTTTCTTTTCAGACGCAACACGTTCTGGATGGTGGTCGAGCAATCGCTTCTGTTCGCGATCACCGCCGTCATCTTCAAGGCCGTGGTCGGCTTCATCGTCGCTCACTTCGTCCACAATCTGCCGTCGCAAGGACAACGCAAGTGGCGCGGCATGCTGCTGATCCCCTGGGTTATTCCGCCCGCAATGAGCACGCTTGCTTGGCTGTGGCTGTTCGATCCGTCCTACAGCGCCTTCAACTGGGTCTTCACGCATCTAGGGATTCCGCAAGTAGCATGGCTCGGTAATCCCTATTGGGCGCGATTTTGCGTGATCCTGGTCAATATCTGGGTCGGATCGCCGTTCTTCATGATCATGTATCTCGCGGCGCTGAAATCGGTCCCCGAGCAATTGCACGAGGCTGCGGCGATTGACGGGGCCAACTGGTTTCAGAAGATCTGGTACATCAACCTGCCGATGATGCGAAACATCATACAGATCACCGCCCTGTTTTCGCTTATTGTCACCTTCGCCAACTTTGACATCGTCAAGATTTTGACCAATGGCGGACCGGTCGATCAGACCCACGTGTTCGCCACCTGGGCATTCACCTTGGCGATCTGGGGCAACGATATTCCGCTCGGCGCTTCGGTATCGCTGTTCATGGCCCCGATCCTGGCGATTGCGGCATTCTTTATCTTGCGGAATGTACGCCGCCGGGGAAACGAAGCATGACCATGACGACAGCGGCAGCCGCGGCTGGGCAGATTGGCCGCGCCCGCTACGGCAGCATTTCGCGCGGCCGGCGCAGGGCACTTTTCTGGTCCTATTTTTTCTTGATCCTGTTTGTGATATTCTTTCTAACACCGCCCGTCTACATGTTCATCACCTCGCTCAAATCGAGCGCGGAGATTTCGGCAGCGACAAACCCGTGGTGGGTCTATCACCCCACGCTGTCGAACTATATCGACCTGCTTACCCAGAACCAATTCCTGATATTCTTCCGCAACTCCGCGATTGTGTCGATCTGCGTGGTGTCGATCACGATGGTGGTCAGCATCTTTGCGGCGTTTGCTTTGGCAAGAATGCGGTTTTGGGGTTCGGCAACTTTGGCAACGGGCGTGTTTCTTACCTATTTGATTCCGGAATCGTTGCTGTTCATTCCTCTGTTCAAGACGTTTGCCTATATCCATGACAAGACCGGGATCGAGCTGATCAATCACTGGTGGGTGCTGATCATTCTCTATCCCACTTTGACAGTTCCCTTTGCGACTTGGCTCATGATCGGGTATTTCTCCAGCATTCCGAAGGAGCTGGATGAGGCGGCGCTGATCGACGGCGCCGGTTATATTCAGATGCTGACGCGCATCTTCATCCCGGTGGCGATCCCTGGGATCATCGCGGCGATGATTTTCTCTTTCACCGTCTCCTGGGCGAATTTCCTCTATCCACTGGCATTTACGACATCTGCCGATCAGCTCGTCCTTCCGGTCGGGATCGTGACGACGCTGATCCGCGGCGACGTTTACGCCTGGGGACAGATCATGACCGGCGCGTTGCTGGGCGCGGCGCCGCCACTGATCATCTATGCGTTTCTGATGGACTACTACATCTCCGGCCTGACCGCCGGCGCTACGAAAGGGTAGAAAATGGCGCAAGTCGCGCTGCGCAATATCGTCAAGATGTTCGACCGCACCCCTGCGGTCCAGGGTATCGACCTCGATATCTCCGACCGAGAATTCATCGTGCTGGTCGGGCCGTCCGGTTGCGGCAAGAGCACCACCCTGCGCATGATCGCGGGGCTCGAAGAGGCGACCTCGGGCGAGATCTACATCGGCGACCAGCTGGTCAATGATGTGCCGCCGAAAGACCGGGACATCGCAATGGTGTTCCAGAATTACGCGCTCTACCCGCATATGACGGTGTTTGAGAACATGTCCTTCGGCTTGCGGCTGAAGAAGTTTCCAAAGCCGGAGATCAGGGAGCGGGTGCAGGCCGCCGCCCGCATCCTCGACATAACCAACCTGCTCGACCGTCGCCCGAAGCAGCTGTCTGGCGGCCAGCGCCAGCGCGTCGCGATGGGGCGGGCGATCGTTCGCAACCCGAAAGTCTTTCTGTTCGACGAGCCGTTGTCGAACCTCGATGCCAAGCTTCGCGTCCAGATGCGCACCGAGATAAAAAAGATCCACCAGACGGTCACGACCACCACGGTTTACGTCACACATGACCAGGTCGAGGCGATGACGTTGGCTGATCGGGTCGTCATCATGAACGGGGGCCGGATCGATCAAATCGGCTCGCCGCACGAGGTCTATCACAAGCCAAGAACACAATTTGTCGCCGGCTTTATCGGCTCGCCGACGATGAACTTCCTGCCGTGTCGGCTGGTCGAGAACGGGGCGGGGTTAACGGTCCGGCTCTCGGACTGGCTCGCGCTTCCGGTACCGCCTTCGCGGGAGGCACGCTACCGACCACGTGTCGGCCAGGAGATGATCTTCGGCTTGCGGCCCGAGCACATCAGAGAGGGACGCGGCGACATGCCGCCGGGCTCGGCCGCCTTCGATGCGCGGCTTGATGTCGTCGAGCCTATGGGGATGGAGACAATGGTGTATTTCATCGTCGACGGGGTCGAAGTGTGCGGTCGGGTCGATCCCGCCGCGGCAGGAAATGTTGGCGAATCGATGCGGCTGGTCGCCGATCTCAACCAGATGCACTTGATCGACCCACGCACCGAAGTGGTGATCTGAGCCTCGATTTTGCCCGCCTGAGAGACTGCGACGGATTTTGACCTTCGGCTGACAATTGCATATAATTGCCATATTATCAACGCGAGCTACTGATCGACTCGGCTGGCTGTTGGTTCGCTGCAAATAACAGCAAAAACAGCGAGGCTCGCCGAAAGTGATCGGCGGCACGGCCAAGTTACGGAAACGCCCATTAATGGCTGACACCCCGATGGAATTGACCGTTCGCGACAAGGTCGTCGTCATCACAGGCGCGGCACGCGGGATCGGGCAGGAGTTCGCCCGAAGCCTGGCCGCGGCGGGAGCCCGCGTCGTCGTCGGGGATGTAAACGACTGTTCAACAACGCTCGACCTGATAAAGGCGCAGAACGGCAAAGCGATTGGCGTCGGGCTCGATGTCAGAAGCGCGCAATCCGCCATTGAGATGGTCGGCGCTGCGACCCGGGCGTTCGGGCGCGTCGACGGTCTGATCAACAATGCCGCGCTCTATGGCGCGCTTCGCGGCGGACGGTTCGACGCGATCGAAGAAGCCGACTGGGACGCCGCCATGGCGGTAAACGTCAAAGGGATTTGGCATTGCTGCAAGGCGGCGGTGCCGGCCATGCGGCAGTTCGGAGGCGGCAGCATCATCAACCTCGCCTCGCTCGCAGCGACTTACGGGATGCCGTTCGCCTTGCACTATACGACGTCAAAGGCGGCGGTCGTCGGCCTCACGCGGGGTTTGGCGCGTGAACTGGGACGCGACGACATTCGAGTCAATGCACTGGCACCCAGTGCGGTGCTGACCGAGGGCACCCAGGAATTCTTTGGCGATAGGGCGCGCCGTGCACTCGATGTCGTCAAGACCGGCCAATCTATCCAGCGTAACCTGAGCCCGCCCGACCTTGTCGGCGCCGTTACTTGGCTAATCTCGGACGCAAGCCGGTTTGTAACCGGCCAGACAATCGCCATCGACGGCGGCACGGTGATGCTCTGATTTCCGGGGAAGACTCGGCATGAGGCTCACCGGAAAAGTCGCGCTGGTCAGCGGGGCCGGCGGGGGCATCGGCAGGGCGATCTCCCTCGCCTTTGCCGAGGCAGGTGGCGCGGTTGCCTGCTGCGATATCGATGCCGCCGCGGCGGAAGAATCCGCCCGTCTGGCACAGAATGCCGGCGGCCGAGCAATCTCTCGGGTTTGCGACGTCTCTCGCGAGTCCGACGCGGATGCCGCTGCAGCGGTCACCCAACGGGCGTTCGGCCGGGTCGATATCCTGGTAAGCGGCGCTGCTCCGCATGATCCGAGCGGTACAGTCCTCGAGACCAGCGTTGCCGATTGGGAGCGTGTCTTGGCAGTGAACCTGACCGGCTCGTTTCTGTTGAGCCGCGCGGTGCTGCCCTACATGATCGAGGGTGGCGGTGGCTCGATTGTGTTTATCGCGTCTCAGCTCGGTCGGGTCGGCAGCGCCGGCCGGGCCGCCTATTGTGCGACCAAGGGCGCGCTGATCCAGCTCGCCAAGGTCATGGCGATCGATCATGCCGCGCAAAATATTCGGGTCAACACCCTCTCTCCCGGAGGAGTGGAGACGCAGAGGACATTGCAGCGATACGGCAGCTTCGAGGCAGGCCGCCAAACCCTCAGCCGGAAGCATTTGCTGGGCCGCCTCGGCCGGCCGCAGGAGATCGCCGCGGCAGCGTTATTTCTCGCCAGCGACGATTCGAGCTTCGTGACTGGCAGCGACCTTCTGGTCGATGGCGGTTACACGGCAGTCTGACCCGGAGACGAGCTTAGCAGGTCGGCGGATCAAACCTCGGCAAGGTCCACGACCGAGCCGTCCGAACCAAAGCAGGCAGCGATCAACCTCCCGCCTTCTCCGGCGCCACCATCTACCGAAACGGCAAATTCGCCTTCGACGAGACCCCGGCGCTCGCGATCTAACCCCCTGACGACGCGCCTGAAACCCTCAAAGCTGTCCGTTAACTGAAGGATATCTTCACGCCCCCACCAAAAGGCGTCTCCCTGCGCGGCGAGCGGCCGGCTCGGGTCGACCGCAGCGTGGACGAAAAGGAGACCGCGATCATCGGTCAAGGCGGTGTGACGAAGAGCGGCGAAGAGCGCGGTATGACCTGGCGTCGCGTTCATCGCGGTGCGCAAGGCGCTCGTCCACCGGGTGATCGTCTGGGCACCGTCGCGGCATGCGGCAAAGCCTTGCTGCAGATCTCCGCCATACGCCCGAACTGTCGTTTCCAGACCGGCCCGCGCCAGCCACTCGAGGAGTTGTCCCGGACTGGGCGAGAACTGGAGTTGCAACAGTTTTTGCCACATCTCTTCCTGCGTCCCGCGCAGAAAGACGACGTCGCAAGCGCGGCCGCCTGGGCGCCCGAGGACCCGGCGGCGAAAATCGAGGAGCTCATCAATTGTCTCTACAACAGCGCCGCTACGCCCGAGATAGTTGCCGAGATATACCACCCGGTCATTTTTCTGAAATCGCGCGCTGACGGCGTCATGCAGCCGCGCGAGGCGGCGCGCCTCGCCATTGATAGCTGCGACAGCCCATATACGTCCCGCGGCAGAGAGGCGGGCAAACCTTCCGTCCGCTGTCCGTGCCCTGCGGTCCGGCACGGGCCGTTTCCAGCTCTAGCGCCTAGGTCGTGAGAAGTTGTTCGACCCGCTGGGTTGCGGTGGTTTCGTCTATACGCTCGACGGCGGCAAACTCTCGCACCAGGCGGTCGAGAGCGGCTTGGTAGATCTGCCGCTCGCTATAGGATTGCTCCGGCTGGCCGGTGTTACGGTAGAGGTCGCGAACTACTTCGGCAATAGAGCCGGGATCTCCGGAGGCGATCTTGGCTTGATATTCCTGAGCGCGCCGGCTCCACATCGTTCGCTTGGCGCGCGATCGTCCACGCAGTTTCGCAAGCGCGGCGTCCATCTCCTTGTGGCTCGACAGCCGTCGAAGGCCGGACACCTTGGCCTTCGCCAGGGGCACCCGCAAGGTCATCCGGTCCTTGTCGAAATGCACCACAAAGACGCTGAGCGTATGTCCGGCGATCTCCTGCGTCTCAACGCCGACGATCTTGCCGACACCGTGGCTCGGATAGACGACCAGATCACCGGTGGTGAAGGGAACCTTCTCCGAATTCATATCTGTCTCTCACAATCGACCCACTCGGCGCTGCCGGGACGCTTCAGTTGAGCGCTGGACTGGGCGACAGTCACCGCCGCGTCCTCGATATTGAGCGCGGCACGCCTGATCGATAGGCAACAGCAGCAATTCCTTAATATCATGAAAAGGGTAGCTGACGCCAGCCGGTGGTCGCATATCCCCCACGCAAATCCGCCACTCCTTCGGTCCTACCCGCTGCTCACGGCCTTCAGCTCCCACCGCCCTTCGGGCTGAAGTACTTTTCGTACTTGTCGGTGGCGTCTTTGAATTCATCAGCGTCCGGCGGGGGCGGCTTCTTTCGCGTGATATTGGGCCAAGCAGCGGCGAATTCGCGATTGAGCTCAAGCCATCGCTCAGCCGGGGGCTCGCTATCCGGAATAATAGCCTCGACCGGACACTCCGGCTCGCACACCCCGCAATCGATGCATTCGTCGGGGTGGATCACCAACATGTTTTCGCCCTCGTAGAAGCAGTCCACGGGGCAAACCTCCACGCAATCCATATATTTGCAGCGGATGCAGGCTTCTGTGACAACATAGGTCATGGTCTTCGATTCTTCTCCTGAATTGGCGCCCTCATCTCTCGATGGGTTAAGTCGCCTGATCGAGGCCAAGCCTTTTCAGCACACGCTGACGCGCCATCCCGCGTTCGCGATCGGGCACATAGATCAGCCCGCCGATGCGCCGCAAAAGACTATCCTCGTATTCGTCCAGCACTCGGTCCGCATAGGCGACCTCCCACAGCATCTCGACGAGGTCCACCCGCTCCGCAGGTGAAAGCCGATCGTTGATGATCCTGGTAAAATGGAATAGTTCGGTCGACTCCGATGCCGCTATCTCGCCGGCCGCGATCAGCTGATCTGCGTCGGACTTGGACAAGCCGAAGCGGTGTTCCAGCAGCCGCGCGATGACCTCACGTTCTGCCTGGTCAAACCGGTCGTCGCAATTTGCTGCTTCAATCAGCAGAGCAGTTAGCGCGAGTTTTAGACGATCCTGTCGGCCGCCCGGCTTGTCCTGGCTATCCGTCCAACTTCCGTTGATCCATGCCCGGATGCCCTCGATCATCACTTTGCCTAACATGCGGGTCACCTCAGGGCAACCCTAGCCAATTTGGGGTTTCTCGCTCACTCTCATATGTTGGACGTCGGGGATGGAAATCACCCAGCACGCCGGCCGTTATCGGCCAGTCATCCGAAACCGCCCGGGAAAATGACGTGAAAGCGCGCGGCGATATCATCGTTCTTCATTTCGCCGGTCAGATGCCGTTGGCCGGCATCTCTTGGCAGGCGATACACTATCTGGTTGGTCTCGAGAAGCTTGGGTACCGGAGCTGGTACATCGAGGACGGGGGAGCCAATCCCTTCGACCCCCGTGCGAATAGCGTCGCCATGGAATGCGACTACAACGTTCAGTGTCTGAAGCGGGCGATGGAGGAGCACGGATTCGGTCAGCGCTGGTCCTATTGGGACGCCATTCATGATGTGCATTATGGTTTGTCGCGAACCCAGGTGCGCGCCCTGTTCGGGCGAGCAGCCGCTCTGATCAACCTTTGCGGCGCCACGCGGCTGAGGGACGAGCATCTCGCTTGCCCGGTCCGCATCATGATTGATACCGACCCCGTCTATGAGCAGATCAAATATGCGACCGCCGACCAGGCATCGCGCGCCTATTTGGACGCGCACACTCATTTTTTCAGCTATGGTGAGAACCTTGGTGCGGCGGACTGCCCGGTCCCGCTATGCGGTGTTCCTTGGCATCCCACCCGGCCGCCCGTCGACTTGGCGCTGTGGCCCGAAGCTCACGACGCGCCGTCCTGTTTTACAACCATCGCGACTTGGGAAAACAAGGGTAAGAACATCAGGTATGGCGGATCGAGTTACGTCTGGTCGAAACATGTGAATTTTCTTCGATTTCTCGATTTGCCTAACCTCCGGCCGGAGGTCTGCTTTCGTATGGCGATGTTACCTCCAGATAACGGGGTGCGCGCGGTCGTCACTGCCGGCGGCTG
>JAFASL010000948.1 GCA_019244535.1 Alphaproteobacteria bacterium | reverse complement strand
CACCCTTTTCGCCCTCACCGATCTCACCAATGAACTCTACGTCCGAACTTTTGAGCAATGGCTTGATCTTGGCATTGTAATAATCAAAATCGACCTTGTCGACCTTCGCCGCGATTTTTATTGGCATTCCAGCTCTGCGGGCGATCTTGATTGCAATGTCCAGCCGCTTCTCCGGGCTGATCCGTCCGATAAAGGCGAGGTAGCTTCCGTCCCCGCGTCCCGGAGAATAAAGGTCCGTCGGCACGCCATGGTAGACGGTCGAATTCCAATTCGCCCAGGGCACCGGCGCCCGCTGCGCGTTCGAGATGGATATCAGGGGCATCATCGGGAATTCGCGAAAAAGAGGCGCCAGGTCCGGCAGGTCCAAGCGCCCATGAGCCGTCGTCAGCGTCTTGCCCCATAACGGCGCAAATAACGGGAAATGCAGAAAATCTGCATGGAAGTGGATGATGTCGAAAGCTTCGGCGCTGCGGGCCACGCGGTTAAGCATTATGAGGTGATGCGGGAGCGGGTCTTTGCATCGCGGATCAAGGCGCAGTGCGATGTCGCAGGCCGGCCGCAGCGTCGCCTTAGTCCGTGAGTCACCGCTTGCAAACAAGGTGACCTCGTGTCCTTGGCGGACGAGTTCTTCGGTCACATATGAAACGACCCGCTCAGTGCCGCCGTAAAGCTGTGGCGGACAGCTCTCATATAATGGCGAAACTTGTGCAATTCTCATTTTACAATATTCCTCGCGTGTTGGCGCGTTTTGTCGAAGGCGTCGTTTTCTGCAAACGAACTCGTCAGGCCTGCTGCCCGCAGACCTTGAACTTATTTTCTCTCTGATAAGTTCCCGAAGCTAAGAAGGATCATCAGCGTTTTGCTGCGGCTGATAAATGCGGCGCAAATATCTCGAGCCGCGGTCGGCATTCCAAATTAAGCGAGGCCGGCGGGATTTAACCCATCGAGCGAGAGGGAAAAGCCGGCTTCGGACGAAGGCCGGAATGCCTGCGAGACCGATATTCCTCATAGCCACATCCTCCAATGAGCAACATGGGTACAAGGCGTGCGTTAGGGCCGCGCCAATTTCGCAGCCATCATCTAAGTGGTCTGAAGCCTTTGATCAAGGCTGCGACCGCTCCTACGAGCTTGTTTCTGCTGCTGAATTTTGTTGACAGAGAGGAGCTTGAACATCGCCGGTGCGTCACTAGATCGAGAGCATGCCGGATGCCGATGCAACGGGTCTCGGCAGGGAACAGCCGGCCCCGAATGGACCGGTAGCGGTCATGTCGCTTCGATGTGAGGATGTGATCCGATGGTCGACCCAATCCTCGCGTACCGATGCCGCGCTCCTGGCATTTCAGGCGGCGCACAGCTCCGCACCAGCCTTCCCTCCGTGGCGCGCCAACCGCGATCCGCATGCGCTAACAACGTCAACATGCAGAGAGGTTAAGTTATGGCGCTTTCAGAATTCCCCCGATTGGGTTTTGATCCGTTTGTTGAATTGCGACGAATGCAGAGCGAGATGAACCGACTGTTTTCCGGGTTCAGCGCTACCGGAACCCGCGATTTTCCGCCGATCAACATTTGGCTTGGCGAGAACAGCGTGGTCGTGACAGCCGAACTGCCAGGCGTCACCGGCGACGACGTAAACCTCAGCCTCGAGGAAGACGTGCTGACCTTGGCAGGCAAGCGCGAACCAAAAGCGCAAGAGCAAAACGTCAGCTGGCAGCGCCGGGAGCGGGCATACGGCTCTTTCTCGCGTGCCGTGCAGCTGCCGTTCCGTGTCGATCCCGATAAGGTGCAGGCGCGCTTCAACAACGGCGTTCTGGAAATCGAGCTGCAGAGACTGGAGGCGGATCGGCCGAAAAAAATCGAGATCCGCGCTGCGTGACCGAGTGGAGGTAGAATCATGTCTCAGGAAGTGAGAACTGTCGAGCAACAGACGCCGAGCAATCGGGAAAGTGCTCAGCGCATGGCGCTGCGACCGGTATTCATGCCGCCCGCAGATATCTATGAAACCAAGGACAGCATCGTCGTCCTGACAGAAATGCCAGGCGTCTCCTCCGAGGGGGTCGACATCAGCCTCGAACGCCGGGTTCTGACGATCCGCGGCCACAGTGCCTCCCAGGACCATAGTGGGTATCAGCGGGTGTATAACGAGTATACGGACGGCGATTACGAGCGCGTTTTTACGCTGTCTGAAAACATCGACCGCGACCGCATCGAAGCCACGTTGAAGGACGGCGTTTTACAGCTCGTCCTGCCAAAGGCGGAAGCTGCTAAAGCCAGAAAAATTGAGCTGAAATCTTCTTGAGCAGCATTGACGAGTTAGCGCATGGGGTGGAACGAGCGACGGCCCGTTCCTCCTATGCCTAGTAAGGCGCTGAAAAACTCACGTGTCGTTCCGGGACGGCCCGTCAGGGCCGGGCCCGGAACCTATGAACACAGGCGGAGCCATTGAGTTGTCTGGCCGGTGATCTTGGATTCCGGGCTCGAGGCCAGGAATGACGGCGTTCCTGCGTTTTTTCGCAGTCCGCTGGTAGCGTCGCAAGGCAACGTGGCGAAATTATGAGGCTTTGACGAGCTGGCCGCGAATTTCGCCGGCTTTGTTGGCTTCGGTGTGGATATTGACGTACCACTTTCCTGCCTCTAGTTGCGCGATCTGCGCGTCGGTGAGCGTTGCCGTGCCCTTGATAGGACTGGCGAGGTTGCCGGTGAAAGGCACGACGATGCCAGCATTGGCACCGGGATCGGCCGGGCCATGGATGTGCGCCGCGGTGGCGGGTCCGCTGAGGCCCGAATAGTCTACCGTCCAACTGAGTGTCTTGGTCGTCGTGTCGAGTGAGGCTGTCGCTGTGCCCTTGCCCGAACTGGTGATGCCCGGTGGAGCAGCGAGGTCCGCCTTGAACCTGATCTGTTCTGCCTGTGCGGAATTGCACACGAGAAGTAACGCAAGAAAACCAAAGCTGAGCCATTGCGCGCGCCGCATCCCTCCCTCCTATACCTTAATCCGCGGCGGCCTAAATGTCGGTTATGACCGACATCGTCAAGCAGTAACTTGAAATCGGCTGGCTTCCGGCACTTACCACAAAGGGTAGATGTTCGGAGCTTGCCTCTGGGCTCGCCTCCGCCTCGATCGCCGCAGCCGGCTAAGCGCTCCGATCGCCAGCACGCCCGCCGCAAGACAGGACAGGATCCACCACTCCATCCCTTATCTCCCCTCGGCCGCAGCAGATCGGCAGCGCCGAACTCGGCTCGCGGCATCGGCGACCGCCGGCAGCATTGCTTCGGCCACGGCGGAGTTTCCAGCCTCTGACAAATGATAGAGATCGATATAAACAGGGTCTGCCCTGTCGTCAAAAAGCGCCGAGAGGTCGAAGGTGTCGGACGCCTCGGCGAATTCGGGGCGACTGCGACGCTCCCAAAGCACCGCATTGTAGAACAGCCGCCGCTGCTCGGGGTCATACGTGTAATCGTTGAGCCAGCGTTGCTCGTCGGGCGTTTTGCACCGCTTTGTCGTGATGACCGGTTGCCAAAAGAAGATCGATTGGAACCCGTATTCACGCGCCAACAAGCGCACCAGACGGAGATTGGCCAAATAAACTGGGACGACCGCGCGGGCGAGTTCGGCAAGATCGACTCGTGACAGGTCTGCTTGTTCCGATTGGAGCGGACCGCGCAAGGCAAGGCCGGTCAGTTGCCGCAACCGGCGCACTGTGCGCGGCGCCGCGCCGATCAGCGCCGCGGCGATCAGGTCGCGCCGCCGGTCCGGGTGCAATAGGTTGAACTCGGCCCGTCGCCGAGCCTCGTTGAAGAGCCTGTCGGCGTGGCCCGTCTGCTCGGCGCACGCCATTTCGTTGATGCCGTCGTAGAACAGCGCGATGTCGATGCGCTCTCCGGATTTCAACAGTTGTTGCAGGGTGATGACCTCCTGCGTGCTGTTGTGCCCAAGCTGACCGTAATTGGTAACTGAGACCCGGTGTCCGCATTCGGCGAGCCGCCGGGCCAATACGGCCGGGATCGTGTGGTCGTCGCGCGCTCCCATGCCCATCATCGTCGAACCGCCAAAGCACAGGATGCGGATCGCCTCGTCATCCGTCGGCTTTTCGCCCGGCGTTGGCCGCAGCCCGCGCTCGTCGAGGGTCACATAATCCCCTCGATAAGGACGCTGCCACCACTCGACATACGGTTTCCAATCGACGCGGACGGCGCGGCGGAACTCACCGAAATACCCGGTCGCCCAGTCGGCGCCACCGTAAGCGTCGGCGGTCGCGCTGCGGTCAGGGCGGGTGGCGCGGCGATAGCGCAAATACCTGCTGACGCGGCGCCAACCTCCGACACCAAACTCGGTAATCAATACCACTACGAGCAACAGGCCGACGACGTGCCATAAGGCGACGATAAACCGGCCGAGTGTCGCCAGCATTTCGCCGATACGTTATTCGGCAGCGTCGCCGAGAGAGCGGCCGCACAGCAATCGCGTCTCACTGTAGCGCAGCGAGGTTTCGACAGTCCCGCCGTCCAGCCGGCTGAGCCGGAAGAGATGCAGCTTTTGCTCGCGGCCGGCGAGATGCATCACGCCGATTACCTCATGCGGCGCATAGGGCTCGACAAAGAGGCCACGTTCGGTGTCAAAGGCAGGCGAGGCGTCGCCCGGCATCCAATTGCAATAGGCCGGCAGAAAATTTACCGGCAAATGCTCGGCAAAAATCACGTAGTTAAGCGCCGTTTGCTCGACAAAAAAGAATTGCGTCCGCTGCAATACCCGCGATAGGACGCGCGCCCAAGCGTCCCAATGCGGCGCGTCGTGATGCAATGCGAACACCCCGCAATTGACCATCGGATTGCGGCCGAGGCGATCGGCCGCTCGCAAGCCAAAGGCTTTGCGGTAATTTTTCCATGCCAGGCTCCAGCCGAATGGCTTCGGCCGCTTGTAATGGCGTTTATAGGCGCGGTCGATCTCGGGTGTGATCGCCAGCTTGTCGGAGCCCGCAGCGCTCACATAAAGATCGATTGCCGCACCATCCTGCAGCCAGGCATCAGCATCGATCCACAGGTAAGTCTCGTACCCGGGAAAGTGCCGCCGCAAGAATGGGCGCGCCACCTGCGCCTTGAACGTCTCCGGCGCTTGCGCGCGGCGGGGAAAATCGAGATCCCACGCCGGGCGCACGATGTGCTCGACCCGAGAGGACAACCAGAGGCGCTGGTCGCGATCGAGACCGAGATCGAGAATTCCGAGCGCCGCGGCCGGCCGGTGGGCGAGTACCGACAGCACGGTATCGCGCAGCAGCGGGAAATAGTCGCGATCGGCACCGCTGGCGATCAGCAGGCGAGCCGGCGGCATCCCCGGCCCACTAAAGGACGGCCCGCCTTGGAAGTGCTAACAGCGAGCAGCATCGCCGGGATCGTATGAGACCGGCGCTGTCCGGTCTATAGGGTCATCCCGCGGGGCGTGGCGCCGTTTCGCGCGGGGTGACCACGATATCCAGCTTCTGCGACAGGCGCAGCACGGTAATCGGCACGGGCTTGCCGGCCCGCTCCTCCGTTAGCAGCCGATGCAGTTCGTCGACA
>JAFASL010000848.1 GCA_019244535.1 Alphaproteobacteria bacterium | reverse complement strand
CGAAGAGGAACATCCACTGCCACCCGCCCAGGCCCAGGAACCCGTCCAACTGCAGCAGCGCGGCCGAGATCGGGCCGCCGACCAGCGAGGACACCGGCGTTGCGGCCATGAACAGCGCCAGCACGCGGGTGCGCTGCTGCTTGGGGAACCAGATCGAGATGTACCAGATCACGCCGGGGAAGAATCCGGCCTCGGCGGCGCCCAGCAAAAAGCGCAGGATGACAAAACTGATCGGCCCGCTGACAAAGGCCATAGCGCCGGAAAACAGGCCCCAGGTAATCATGATGCGGGCGAGCCAGAACCGCGCGCCGACTTTCTCGAGTACCAGGTTGCTCGGGACCTCGAAGAGGCAGTAACCGGCATAAAAAGCGCCGGCTCCGAGCCCGAACAGGTAAGCGCTGAACCCGAGATCCTTGTTCATCGTCAGCGCCGCAAACCCGACATTGACCCGGTCGAGGTAGCACACGAACATGCACAGGATCGAGAACGGCAGTAGCCGCAGATAGACCTTGCGCATTGTGGTTTGTTCTGCAGTCCGGGTCATGTCCGTACCGGTCCTCGACAGTGCCGC
The DNA here is from genome assembly GCA_019244535.1 of Alphaproteobacteria bacterium. GTDB lineage: Bacteria > Pseudomonadota > Alphaproteobacteria > ATCC43930 > CGMCC-115725 > AP-15. Next base: position 15,567 of record JAFASL010000848.1, on the reverse strand, counting down.
CCGCTTCGCTTGAGGTTACATCTCCTGCGCCGTCAAAAGAAGAGCACCTGCATGCGCCGCCTGCCTGGTTCGGCAGCATATCCGAACGCGCGCCTGCCCTGGGGTGTTGGGGCAGGCTTCTCCGCTATGAAGTTATTTTGGCGTGATCGGGGCGCCGAGATCACTGCCGCCGGACGAACTCGTCGATCCGGTGCCCTTGTTATTGGCCGGCACACTGGATCCGACGCCGTAGTTAGGCTTTCCGAACAGCGCATCCAAGGTCTGCGGATCGAGCGCTGCGGTTCGGTCCAGGCCGTTGAGCTTTTGGAACCGTCCAAGCGCCTGCTTCGTCTGCGAACCCACGACCCCGTCGAGTGAGCCGTTGTAGAGGCCCATATTGTGAAGCTCCAGTTGCGCCCACCTGACGTCGTCTTTCGACAGGTTTGCCGCGTCCAGCCAAGGGTACGAAGACATAGCGGGCGTATTCCATCCCGCATTCGGAGAATCTCCGGCATCCGCCGAGTAATCGAGAGCGGCACCAGCGATCCCCAGCGCCAATACCGAAGCCGTACCGAGGATCAATCTTCTCATCGTCATCTCCCGTGTTCTGCAAGATACGAACTTGTCGATCCACTATTCAGAACACATCGCTGGCAAACGGCGTTCCACACCGTGCCTTTGCAATCTTAAGAGAGCAATAGGGTCAGTAATCGTAATTGTAGTTGAGGCCGATACCGGTACTGCCGGATTGGCCAGCTTCGCCCTGGACGGTCAGATGCGGGCGCACCTCGATTTCCACCGTCACCTTGCTGGTCGGCGGTGAGAGTCCCTGACTGACGCCAACCGACACTCCCGGCGCAATATATTTGCCGGCACTGACCGCGGTCCCGCCCGCAGAAGAGCCGGTCGTCGCACGCGGATTGAGGGTACTGCTGGCCGGCCCGCTCGGCCCCGAGCCCAGCTTGAACCAATCCAGGCCGAGCCCGCCGCGCAGGCGGTCGAGAACGCCCGGACCGCCGCCGGCGAGAGTGCCGGCCGCGGCGGCGAGCTGCAGCCCCTCCGCCGCCGTGATCTGCCCCACCCCGCGGTTGAACAGCACGCGCGCGAGAATCTCGTCCTGCGGCACAGTCGGGACGGAAGACAGTGTTATCTTCGGCGCCGATGCGGGTCCGTTGATGTTGACTTGCGCCGTGATGTCGGAAGCGCTCGCCTCGGCCACAATGTCGATGACCGGGTCAAGCTTTGCGCTGCCATCGAAGGTGATCAGTCCTCGCGTCAAGGTAAATGTCTTGCCCAGCAGATCGACGCTGCCGCGGATCTGCTCCAGAGAGCCCGCAATAGCCGGGGCGGCGCTGGTCCCGGTGATCGTCAGGCGGCCGCGCCATTCGCTCTCCAGTCCATGTCCGCGTACGAAGATGTTGCCGGGCATGTCGATGGTGATGTCGAGCGTCGCAGGGAGAGCCGGTTTTTGATCGGTAGTGTCGGGTTGAGGCTTCTCACTCCTGCCATTCCTGTCGACGACCTTCAGCACTACTACGTTCGGAGGCAGGCTGTCCGGCAGCCTGATGTCGGCACGATCGATGGTGAGCGGCGCGGTGACCTTGGGCGCGGTCAGCGGACCGGCGATCGCGACTGTGCCGCTCGCGGTCGCGACCGCTTCGTCGCGCGCCGCGACCCGGAAATTGGCGAGGGTCGCCGAGAGTTGGGCGGTGGGGCCGGAGGGACCTCGGAGCGCCACCTCTCCGCGCGCGTTCAGAGTCCCATTGGCATTGTCGGTCGCCGAGAACGAGGTCAGGCTGAACCGGTCGCGGTCGCCGACGAGATCGGCCTGCATGTTGTTCAGAACCGCTCCGGTTGCGAAATTGGTGTAGCGCGCATCGGCGAGCCTCAAATGGCCGTTTGCGGCGGGGGAAGCTATCGTGCCGCCGACGGTAAGATCGGCGGCAAAACGACCGGTAACCCGGTCCTCGCCGAGCGGCAGAAGGTCGGCCAGGTGCTCGAGTTCTCCGGCGCCTTGGAGCTGCAAAGCGAGGCGGCCGTCCGGCGGCACCGAAATGCCGAGCGGCGCGGGGGTCAACAGCAGCGGCACCGAGCCCGCCAGTGTGACGTGGTCGTCTTTGAGACCGGTGACCTGTCCCCTGAGATCGAGGTTGCGGCCGTTCCAATTGCCATCGATCCCGAGCCCGAGGTTGGTCAGCCGGGAATGTCTCGACGCCGCGACGGCCAGTTCGCTGGCGTTCAGCGAGACGCGGCCTTGCGGTGCCCGGAGGGTTCCGGCCAACGTAGCTGATGCGTTCAGGGTGCCGTGCACATGGCGGTAGCCAGCAAGGCGCGCCGCCGAGGCGACCGGCAGATGGGCGACATTCAGCGACAGCGAAAGCGCATCTCCGCGCAACGCGCCGCCCCCGCTGATCCGACCGGCGCCAAAGTCCAATGCAAGGCCGGAAAACGCGAGGTCTGCGCCGCGCCGGGAGAGAGTGAGGGGTTGCTCGAGAAACAGCCGGTCATTTCCCAAAGAGCCGGCAAACCGAACGAAACGGATCTCCGTCCGGCCCGGCTCGAGGCCGCCGTCGCCCGCCAGCGCGAGCGTCAGGGGCTGGCCCTTGGCATCCCCCTGAAACGAGAAACGGCCCGGCCGAGGCGCATCCAGGCTCAGGGTCGCGGCCGCGATCTCAGCCGTGCCGGAACTGGCGGCGCCGAGCGACAGACGGGCGCTTCCCGATGGGGCGCGAAATATGTCGCTGAAACGGCCCGTCGCCGTCAGACGGCCGGCGGTAAGCCGCGATGATCCGCTGCCAGCGGAGAGCCCGGTGCCGTCCAAGGAGAAATCGACCAACTGACCGTCGCGCGCGTCCATTCCGACGGTGAAATCCAGTCTTCCGCCGAGCGGGGTACCGGCGAGCCTGGACCAGGGCGCGAGATCGGCCGCTCGTCCAGCAATCGACCCGCGGATCAAACCCGTGTCGAGGCGGGCGCGGAGGCTGCCGTCTATCGCGCTGTCCGCCGCAGTGAGCCGGAAGCTCGGCAATACCAACTCGGAGTCTCCGTTCAGTTGCGCGGCGAGCGCCAGCCTGCCGTCGAGACCCTGGGCGTGGAAACTGCCGTCGATCGTCGCTCTCCGGTCCGAGAGGTCGGGAACTTGCGCCGCGAGCTGCAAGCGATCGAGTCTCGCGCCGGCGGCAGTGAGCGCTGTGCCGTTTATGTTGCCGCTCAACTGCAGACGATCGAGCGTCCCCGCGGCGCTGAGTTGCGCTGAAGCCGTGCCGGTCACGTCGATACCGAATGCCGCACCCAGCGGCTTCAGTCGCGGCAATTCGGCGGCGAGTTCCGTGTTCAGCTCGTTCGTTGCGGGAACAAACCGCGCGTTCCCCAATAGGCTGGCAGCCGCCCCGGTAACGGCGAGCCGGTCGACCGTCAGGACCTCGGCCTCGTCCCGTTCGATCGCGCCGGCGATGCTTGCGGAGCCGCCGAGCAGCGCGTCGGCCGCGGCAATCCCGGTTTTCAGCCCCGTCGCCGAGCCGGCGACTGTCGCGGTAAATCCGGAAGCGCCATTGCGCGCTGCGTTCGCTTCGAGCTGGAGCGAGCCGGCCAGCGGATGCGCGGCAAAGCCCGAAAACGGACGGAGATCGGCGATCGTCAGACTGGCGCGCCCCTCGATTGCTCCGGTCTCGGTCATCTGCCCCGTGCCGTTGAGCGCAGCACCGATGCCTTTCGCGGAAAGCTGGGTCAGCTCGATGGCACGTCCGTCCCGGGCCGCAGTCGCGGCAAGAGACCAATCGAGGTCTCGGCCGAGTTCGGGCGGCACGGCAACCCCTTCGGGCGTGACCAGCCCAATGATTCGGCCCTTTGCCGTCAGATTGATGCGCGTTTCGGAAGCTTCGATATTGCCGGTCGGGCTTGCCCGGATATCGACCTCGATTTGCTCGGCGCCGGAGGAGGCGACGCGGAGCCCGTCGACGGACAAATCCAGTTTGAGCGTTGGCTGGCTCTCGCTGCCGCTCGCCGCAGCAGTAATGACAGCTGAGCCGACGAGGGGCTGACCGAGCAATTCCGAAAATTTCGCGAGCTCGGGAAGGTTGGCGTGCAAATCCGCTGCAACCGCCTTTTCCGGGCCGCCAATGGCGATTTGGCCCGTCAACCTTCCCGCCGCGACCTCGACAAAGAGGGGGTCGACGACGGTCCGGCTGCCGAACGCGGCGCGCCCGGACAGCGCAACCCGGTCGCCGGCCAAGGGCGCGATCTCCGCTGGGAGCAACGGGGCAATCTGTGCCGTGCCCGACACCTCGAGAACGGTTTCGTTCGCCGCAGCGAGGGACAAATCTGCTGCCAGACGGGTCATGGTACCGGCCGAGGCAGCCACCCGCCCATGCCAATCCGCGAGCGGACCGGTGCCGTTCACCGACAACGCAAGCGGCAGGCGATCACTGCGGGCGAGCAGCCGGTCGAGCACGACCCCGGTCGGTTCGGACGCATCGAGCCCGAGGCTCAAGACCGGGGGGTCGCCCGCCAATTCCATACCCAGCAGGATCTTTCCCGCGGAGCCGTCGATGCGGTGCAGATCGAGGTTGACCTGCGCCCTGGCGCCCGCCAATGCGGCGCTTCCATCAATTGCCGCGACGATGTTCTCGCCCAGCACCGGCCCTGCGAGCGAAATCCTGCCGATCGACAGCCGGTCGAGAGCGACGGGCACCGGAAGGTGCGGCACCTTGAGATAATCCATCAGGGGCGTCGTCGATGGCGCGGTGGTCAATCGCGCCATCTCGATCTCAGCGATCGTCAACGTGCGGATGTGCGCTTTGCCGGCCAGCAGCGCCGACGCCGAGATGTCGAGGCCGGTATCGCGCAAGGTGAGATAGATGCCGTCGCGGTCGCCGATGTCGATCCGCTGCACGGTCATGCGGAACGGCACGATTCCGCCGAGGCCATCGATTGCGACGGTAAAATCCGGGTCGCTGATCGCGCCCGCGACCTCTCTCGCCAGCCAATCCTTCGCGATACGCGTCTGCAATAGCGCGAAGCCGGCGACGCAGCACAAGGCCAGCACACCCAGCGCGCTTCCCAGCCAACGAAGAAATTGTCCCACCTTACGCATCAGAAAGCCTGACCGAGGCTGATATAGATCTGGATCGGCGAGTCGGCGCTTCGCTTGTGCAGCGGCGTCGCGAGGTCGAGGCGCAACGGCCCGAACGCCGTATAATAGCGAAATCCCAAGCCTGCGCCGTAGAGCAGGGTGCGGCCGAGCTGCGGTGCTGGGCTCTCGTAATAGCTGCCGCCATCAATAAAGGGTACGATACCGATGTTTTCGGTGATCCTGACCCGCGCTTCGAGATTGAGCACCAGGCTCGATCTGCCCCCGAAGGGCTTATTGCCAGTGTCGAGCGGTCCAGCGAGCTGGTAGCCATAAGGCCGGATCGATCCACCGCCGCCCGCGTAGATCCGCTGGTCGGCCGGCAGCGGAGCGAGCGGCGCCCCATCGAGCGAGGCGACTGCAAGCTTGCCGGCGAGGATCGCTCGTTGCTCCGGGCCGACACTCCAATACGTACTGCCAGCCACGAGGTTCGACACGAAACTCAGGTTGGGCCCGGACACCGTATGAGCGGGCATCACCGACAGCTGCGCGCGATATCCGCGCGTCGGGTTCAGCAGATTGTCGGTCTCGTCGAGCTTGAGGTAGGCCGGTACTCCGATCAGCGAGTAATGTTGGGTGGGAGCCGAGGCCGTCATCGGATTGGGGTTGGCTTCCGGGGTGACATTCGCCTTGGTGCCCTGAACGCCGATCCCCGCGGTCAACTGCGGGCCGAAGCGCCGCTCGATTCCAACCAGGGCGACCCCGCGCCGGCTGTGATACGCAACCGGGATGTCGTTGACGACCTCTGCGCTCGCGAGAAGATCCTGGTCGACGGCCAGAAAATCGGGCCGTCGGAAATTGGCCCGGAACCCGGCGATTTGCTGCCCGCCTTCGGCGGAGATTCTCAGATACTCGGCGTTCCCGAATAGATTTCGGTTTTCCCAAAAGGCGCGGGCCGCCGGGCCCTGGCTCGTATTATAGGCGAGGCCGACCCCGAGCGAGCGGTGCAGCCGCTCCGTAGCGTCGATTGTCATGCGTACATCTTCGGGATTGTCGGGATCCGCCACCGGCGTGATCCGCACCGTGCTGAACAAGCCGCTGGCGATAAGCGCGCGGCGCGTCTCTTCAACTTTGGCCTCGTCATAAATCTCGCCACGCTGCCAGCGAACCCGGCCCTCGACATACTCTGGATTGAGCCGTTCGAGGCCTTCGATCGCGACCGGGCCAAAGCGACGCACCGGGCCCGGATCGAGAGTGTAGGTCACCTCCATCGTATGCGCGGCCCGGTCGATCTCGACCCGGCGGTCTTCGGCCTTGGCAAACGGATGACCGCTGTTGCCGAGCGCCGCCAGAAGCGCCGTTTCGGCAGCGACTACCGGAGCGGTGCGCGCCGGGTCGCCGGGTTTGAGCGGGAGCTTGTCGGTATTAGGAACGACCAAGGGATTATGGTCCGGCCCCTGCACATCGACCGAGGCAACATGGTAAAGCGCGCCGGGTTCGACCTTCACCGTGACTTTTGCCGGCTCTGTCTCCGTATTAAGATCGTAAGAGAACTGGGCGTCCCAGTAGCCCAGACTATGGGCGGCATCGGCAAGTCGGCCGAGATCCCGGTCGGCGCGCCGGCGCAACGCCTCCTCGGAGGCCGGCGGCTTGTCCTCGAGCGATTTCAGCTCGGAGACTTTATCCAGCAGAGCGGCAAGATCGCTGTCCTCCTCCGCGCCGGTGATCTCGGCGCGGTAATCCATGTCGGCGCGAACAGCCGCACTTGGCACCAACACCGCGATTAACGCTACTGTCAGGAAAAACCGCCTAACCCCCATCCGGTCCCCCGACCGGGAACGGCGCATCAAACCACGTTATTCCCGAGGCCGACCGGCGTTTAGCAGGAGTTCTAGTGCTCTGTCCACATCAACTGCTCGTTCGGCCCATTCAAACCAGTTCGAGCAGCTCAGCATCTACCGATTGGTCAACCTGTGGTTTGTCTGCACATACGGTTACGCGCGCTTTGATTAACCGACCATCCACGGGCAACGTAATCGTGTCGCCGTACTCAGGCATTGTCCGACCGTAAACTCGAAAGTTCCTCTTGGAACCATCCGCACGAATCAGCACGATATCGTGTGTCACTGGATCATGAGCCACCGTGTATCTCCCCTCCAAAGTTTCACCAATAGATAGAAACACTGAGACAAAGCACTCCGGTTCCGGCATCTCAGGCTGGAGGGGGGGACCGGCACGGATTTCCTCCATTCCTAATTAGATTGGCCGTGCCGTACTATTCCTCTGGGACCCGAGGAAATCTCCCGTTCAGATGTCGATGCAAGCTGCAAAAAGCAGTGCCGGTAGGGCCAACAACGTCCAAAAAATGACACAGGCAAAAGCTTAGAAACTGCAATTTGCATTGGGCTTCGCTCGGCACCAACTGTGCTCTCGGATGTTGACTATTGGGGGGCATGCACGTTGGGAGGCTCCCCATGCGTTTTAATCTTCCCGTCCTGACCGCCGTGGTGCTTTGCTGCGGAATCGGCACAGCGAATGCCGCAGATCCCAGTCAGCTTGCAGCAACAGGGGGTTTCCTGCTGGGCAACGCTCATCGCTGCGGCGTCGCAGCTGAGCGCGTGGCGCGCGCCGGAGACGTGATTCACGGTTTCATCGTTGCTGCCGCCACGGATGCGAGCGAGGCAGCGGCCGCCGACTCACGTTTTGCCGCGATGTTCCTCGCAACCTCTTCGCCGACGCAAGATCCCGACGCATTTCCGTCCTGTGCTGTCGTGATCGAGCAGTTTAACAGGCTCGAGCGACACCATGAGGAAGCTGGCATGGGGCGCGAAACCCGGGACGTGCGCCCGGCCTTTTAATCGGCGATCCGCAAAATAATAGAGGCAATCTGAACTCACGTGGAGCGCGGGGCTCCATCGACTGTTCATCGAATGGGAGGGCCGAAAAATGTCGCGACACTTAATATCAATCAAGCTGCTTTGCGCCGTTGGGGCAGTGGGATTGCTGGCGATGGTACCCGGCGCACGTACGGGATCCGCCCAAAGCGTAAATGACATGGTTCGCACTCTTAACAATGTTTTGAATCCCAGCGACGCTCAACGACTGGAGGATCAGGCACGCCGGAACGGCCGGCCGCAGGAGGAGCGCTACTGGCGCGACTATCGCGCCGGCCTGGACTCCCCGGACCGGAACCGTCGCGATTATGGACCGGACTATCGCGGGCGCGGCGACTACCGCTACCCGCGAGATGAGGGTTACTCCGGTGACAGCGGCTACCGGCGCGACTATCCCAATCAAAGAGATTATCGCTACGATCAACGCTGAGGAGGCGCTCGGCGGCGACACCGGTTAGGCTGGTATTAATCGCAGGATAGCCCGGCCTGGGTTGGACGGCGGCGGCCAGGCGCCATCCTCCGCCCCCACGCACCTTCGGCGCCAAGACGGAAAGGCGGGTGAAATGGCGGAGACGCTAACCCCCGGCGGAAGCCCGATGCGGATTTATCCGCCGTGGCTTCAAGGGTGGGTTAGCTTGTGCACGAAAGCCGTTTATGCCTGGCTCGAAGACCGTGCCCCGACGATGGGTGCGGCAATCGCGTATTACGCCGTATTCTCCCTTGCGCCGATCCTCATCATCGTGATCGCGGTCGCGGGCGTCGCCTTCGGCCGGCAAGCGGCGGAAGGCGCTTTGTTCGGAGAACTCGCAGACCTCGTCGGTGCCGAAAGCGCGGTAGCCGTACAGGCTATCCTGAGGAGCGCGAGCGGCACCGCGTCTGGGATCTTTGCGACGGCGCTCGGGATCGGCACGTTAATCATCGCCGCCACTGCGGTACTCAGTGAATTGCAATCAGCCCTAAATCTGATCTGGAAAGCTCCACCGAGCCGCGGTCTTGGTGTGTGGCATCTCCTGAGAACGCGGCTCGTCAGCCTCTCAGTCATCCTCGTGATCGGGTTCTTACTGTTGGTGTCGCTCGTGGTCAGCACAGCCTTGGCGGCACTCAGTGGTTATCTTGATTGGATCTTACCCGGGCTCGCAACCATCCTGCACATCGTGCATCTGACACTGTCCTTCGGGTTCACGACCGTGCTCTTTGCAATGATATTCAAAATACTCCCGGACAAGGCAGTGGAATGGGGTGAGGTTTGGCTTGGCGCGGCGGTAGCGTCCCTGCTGTTCACAGTCGGCAAGTATCTAATCAGCCTTTACATTGGAAGCAGTAACATCGCATCAACGTACGGCGCTGCGGGTGCGCTCATAATTATCTTGGTATGGGTCTATTACTCGGTCCAGATCCTCTTACTCGGCGCCGAGTTCGCAAAAGCGTATGCCGATCAGAGGCGGGCTCTTCGTAAATTGCCTCAAGCGACCCGAGTAGCTGTATAGCGGCGCGTCCGCTGGAGAGGGACCGATAAGCACCACGTGAGCGGCAATCCGAACGGAAAACTCGGCGATTTCGGATAATTGAAGGCGAACACGCGCGATGGCTGACCGCGCGGGAAGTCGCCTGACTTCTCGCGCTTTTCTCAGTAGTAGTCGGCGATGGGGCCTTGTGTGATCCATTCCAATCCTGGAGCGCAGCGCTTCCGCGGTGACAGCACCCCTTAGCGTCTAACGATGCCGTATACTTTGGAACATTCGCAATTGGATTATGTTGGTTTTCCCATTTATCCCTTATAACTCCGGTTATCGAAAATGAACCATCTGCATTCTTGTTAATGGCTTAGCATTTGAGCTTGGATATCGCGTCTTCCCACGCTTTTTGCTTCGATGGCAGCGGGTCAGTGAACCCATCGGGACAAAGGAGTATCCCGGGATGGCTTCGCATACTGATGTCAGACGGCTTCGAGGTGATTCAGGTTCAAGGTTAATTGCTGGGTTCGCCCTGTCTGCGGGCCGGCTCCGCCGGAGCGGAGCGGCTTGCCGTGCATATCGACGTTGATCCATTGCGGCGTAGACCGGAACTTCGCCGGGAACTCCTTGAATGTAAACGTGCTACATAAACGCTAAATTCACAAGGAATTCCTTATTATCACAAGTAATTCCCATTGTAACAGGCACCTGAGCGGCGGAACTCTCAATTTCCGCCCGGTGTTGCAAACATGACGCCGTAGTTTGTCGAAGGATCACATGGAGGAGGGTCCGCTATGGATAAATCCAATCTGCTGACTCCAGAAGAACGAGCCAGAATAACTGAAATACAAGATCTGCTCATCGAGAGGTACGTAGAACAAAAACACGCAGTTGAAGGAGGCAATAGAACAAGGGCGAAAGAGATTGAGTTCGAGATAAAAGAACTCAAACGCGAAATCGACGAAGTCAAGGAGTGGGCGAATGTCTGATCGACCTTCGGGGTAATCAGATACAGCCACAGTTCCCAGTGGGATGCCGGCCGTGGGATGCCGGCCGTGGGATGCCGGCCGTGGGATGCCGGCCGCGGGCTGCCGGCCGCGGGCTGCAAGGCACCAAGTGCGGCACGGGTTCAATTCGACCTCTGATGGGTTTTAGTTTGAGCGAAGCGAGGCATTCATGTCCAAAGCGACGGTTTACGCCCTGCGCATTGCCACTATCGGCGCCACTGTCCTGATGACATCAAACCTCGTGCATGCGCAGGTTGATGGAGCAGTGCAATACCCGCCCCCGTCGGCCGGCAAGGATGCGCAACCGCCGCCGCCGGCCGGGATGGTCCCGCAGAAGGTCGCGCCTCGACGGATCGAATTAGGCATCAGCGGATCAAGCCGGCCGCCAGCCGGCTATGCGCTTCGAGTCCCGGAGCGGATCGACACCGTTGGGCGCCCAATGGAGCCCGCCCCGCCACGCAGCATTTCGCCCACGCTATCGCCGGGAGCGGGTGGGAACTAACCGAACCGCCTCGCTCCCCAGGAGCCTGCGCTAACCGGCGCTTCTCTCGGCGGCCTTCTCGACGCGGCGCTTTAGCCGGCGGATCTCCGGCGATAGCTTTCGGTCGGGGGTCTCGCGCAAAAACGCGTCGATGCCGCCTTTATGCTCGATGGTGCGGATCGCTGCGGCTGTGATGCGCAGGCGGATCGGCCCGACAGTGTCCGAAAGGACCGATATCCGCTGCAGGTTCGGCAAGAACCGGCGTTTCGTCTTGATATTTGAGTGGCTGACGTTGTGTCCGACCTGGACGCCCTTGCCGGTGACCACACATTTTCGCGCCATGCCAGTACCTCAAAACCAACATCACCGCACAGAGACGACGCGCGCGGCCCTTTGCAGGGCCGCGCGCAAGAGGTTTTTACGCCCACGGACCGCGTTTGGTCAAGCGCAGACTCGCGAGCGCGCCAGTCCCCGCCAATCCGGATCGCGTTCAACCGTGAGAATAGCATTCAGCCGTGAGAAAAGAAATGGCCAAGCAATACCCTGGCGGCGGCAGCCGGGGTGCGGGTACCAGCAACAACCTCTTCTTCGATCGCGGCAAGGCGCTCGGCGACAGCGGGAGCGGCGCGGAAATGATCGAGCAGGCTGTCGCCGATTTCGGACCGCAGCGCCGAGAGCGCCTGTTCGGCGCGCCGGCGCGACCAGGCGCCGGTCGCGTCGAGCACAGCGCGGAACCGAGCGATATCGTCCCAGACTTCGCGGATGCCGACCCCTTTGAGCGCCGAAATCGCACGCACCGGAACCTGCCACTCGAGATACGGCTGCCGGATCAGCCCGATCGCGCTCGCATAATCGGCGGCGGTGCGGTGCGCCACGGCAGCCAGCTCGCCGTCGGCCTTGTTGACCAACACCAGATCGGCGAGCTCGACGATGCCGCGCTTGATCCCCTGCAGCTCGTCGCCGCCGGCCGGCGGCAGGATTAGAATGAACATATCGACAATCTCGGCGACCGCTGTTTCCGCCTGGCCGACGCCGACAGTTTCGACCAGTACCGCATCAAATGCGGCCGCCTCGCAAAGAAGGATGTTCTCGCGCGTGCGGCGGGCGACGCCTCCTCGGCTGGTGCCGGCGGAGGATGGCCGGATAAAGGCATGAGGCGCACGAGCCAGTTCGGCCATACGGGTCTTGTCGCCAAGGATTGCGCCGCCGCCGCGCTTCGAGGCGGGATCGACGGCGAGCACTGCGATCCGCCGGCCGAGCGCGATGCCTTCTAGTCCAAAGCGCTCGATAAATGTCGACTTGCCGGCGCCGGGCGGCCCGGAAATGCCGATCCGCACCGCTCCGCCGGTTTCGGGAAGAAGCGTTTCGATCATCCGTTCGGCCACATCGCGATCAGCGGGCCGAGACGACTCGACAAGGGTGATGGCCCGCGCGAGCGCCCGCCTGTCACCTCGCCGTAGATCTCGGAGCAGCGCCGCTGGATTCACCCCGTGCGGGCGGGAAAAAATGACCCGTCGCCCCTTTTGCGGCGTACGCACCGAGCGGCAGTTTCTGTGAGGATTCGGTCGACGGTCTCGACCAATTGCTGCACGCGGAACGGCTTCAGCAGGTAATGCTGGCCGCTGCCCTGGAGGCGCTCCAGGTGGCGATGGTCCCCCGTAACAAGGATCGCTCCGCACCCCTGATCACGTGCAATTTTCGCCAGCGCAAAACCGTCTTCGTGTCCCGGCTGGGTCACGTCGATAATAGCCACGTCATAATCATCATCATCGAGCGCCTCGCGCATTTCAGAGCCGCTCTTTACCATTGAGAACCGGAAACCCTCATCGTGGAAAATGTCGCCCAGCAAATCACGCACGTCGTCATCATTCTCGACAATCAACACCTTGCAAATCCGCGGCATCCATCCCCCTCTGATCAGCTTCCGGTCGGTCCGCCCGCTCAATCTGCCGCCAGGGCCGCTTCGCGCCGTGCCGCGTCCTGCTGGCGGGCCCACATTGTGGCATAGACGCCGCGGCGGAGCAGCAATTCCGCGTGGTGGCCGCGCTCGACGATATGTCCGCGGTCGAGCACCAGGATCTCGTCGGCATCGACGATGGTCGAGAGCCGATGCGCGATGACGAGGGTGGTGCGTCCGGCGGACACCTCGGCGAGGCTCGCCTGAATTTCGCGTTCGGTCTTGGTATCGAGAGCCGACGTGGCCTCATCAAAAATCAGGATCCGCGGGGATTTCAGAATCACGCGGGCGATCGCCACGCGCTGCTTCTCACCGCCGGAAAGCTTCAGGCCGCGCTCCCCGACCATCGTCTCATAGCCATCCGGCAACGCCTGTATGAAATCGTGGATCCGTGCCAGACGCGCGGCTTCCTCGATTTGCGCCCGCCTGGCATCGGGCCGGCCATACGCGATGTTGTAATAGATCGTGTCGTTGAACAGCACCGTGTCCTGCGGCACGACGCCAATCGCGCGGCGAAGGCTGCCTTGTATCACGTCGCGAATGTTTTGGCCGTCGATTTCGATAACCCCGGCATCCACATCGTAAAAACGAAAAAGCAGCCTCGCGATTGTCGACTTGCCGGCGCCGCTCGGACCGACGATTGCCACTGTCGCGCCGGGTGCGATGTGGAACTGGACATCGGAGAGGATGACGCGCCTTGGATCATAGCGGAAATCAACCGCAGAGAACGTGACCGCGCCCGCTCCGACCCTGAGTTCCGCGGCCGCGGGGCGGTCCATGATCTCGGGCCGGACCGCCAGCAACGCAGTCATCTGTTCGAGATCGGTCAATGACTGCTTGATGTTGCGATAGACCATGCCGAGGAAATTCAACGGGGTATAAAGCTGGATCAGATAGGCGTTCACCAGCACGAAGTCGCCAACCGTCATTTCCCCCGCAGCGACGCCTCGTCCTGCCAGGATCATCACGCCGACGAGCCCAACCGCGATGATCGTACCCTGGCCCAGATTGAGCAGGGTCAAGGTCGTCTCGCTCTTGACCGCAGCGCGTTCATAGGCCCGCAAAGCCGTGTCGTAGCGATGCGCTTCGTGCTCCTCATTGGCGAAATATTTGACCGTCTCGTAGTTGAGCAGACTGTCGACCGCCTTTGTGTTGGATTCGGTATTGCGCTCGTTCATCTCGCGCCGGAAGCGCACGCGCCAGTCGGTGATCGAAAACGTGAAGGCGATGTAGACGATAATCGTCGTGAAGGTGACCGCGGCAAATGTCCAGTTGAACAGGCGCCAGAGGATCCCGCAGACCAGCAGGATCTCGAACAACGTCGGCACGACGCTGAAGAGCATAAAGGAAAGCAGGAAATCGATGCCTGCCGTCCCGCGCTCGACGGCGCGCGATAACCCGCCGGTGCGGCGCTCGAGGTGGAACCGCAGCGATAGTGCGTGAATGTGGCGGAAGGCCCTCAACGCGAGCTGCCGGATCGCGCGCTGGCTGACCTTGGCAAAGACCGCGTTGCGCAGCTCGTTGAAGCCTTGCGCCATCACCCGCGCAAAACCGTAGGCGAGGATCAACCCCACCGGCACGGCGATCGCGGCGTTCGCCGGTGAAAGTGCGTCGACGGCGTGCTTGTAGAGAAGCGGCACGCATACGTTGACAAGCTTTCCGGCGAGCAAAAACACCAGGGCCAGTACGACCCTCGCCCGCAGTCCGACGGCATCGCGAGGCCACAGGTAAGGCGCCAGCGATTTGAGCGCGCCAAGCTCGTGCTTGAGCCGGCCTTTCTGCCGCATCGGGCCGAGCGGCGGAGGGGGCCGCCCGCGCGCGCTCATCGCGTCGGTTCCGCCGATTTGGGGTCCGCGAGTGAGGCTGCACCGAGACTGCGAATGAGACTCAACCCGAGCAAAAAGGCGGCGGCGACCAGCATCGCTCCCCAGAAGAACGGGGCATTGCGGCCGAATTCACCAAACAACAGCCCGGCTGCCGCCGGCCCGAGGACGCGCGACAGGCTGCCCGCCGACTGCGACACGCCTAAAACCTCGCCCTGTTCCTCGCGACCGGCGCGGCGGGAAATCAGGCTGTTTAACGAGGGCTGCATTAGCCCCATCCCCAGCGCCAGCGCCGAAACGGCGCCGACGAGCGCCGCCAAATGACGGGCAAACGGCAACACGGCGAGGCCGCATGCAATCAGCGCGAGGCCACCGATCAACAGGCGCTCTTCACCGAAAAGCCGGGCCAGGCGCCCGATCAGCCCCCCCTGCAGCATCGCCGACAGGATACCGACATAAGAGAAGACGAAGCCGACCTGGCGTGGACCCCAGCCGAACTGACCGATCGCCCATAGCGCGAACGTGCTCTCCATCCCGGCGAAGGCCAGGATCACAAGAAAGAAAATCAGGATCAGGCGCGACAGTACGGGGCGACCGAGGACTCCCAGGATCGCAGCGATGCGGCCACGTGACGGACCGCTGCGGGCCCGGTCTGCCGCGAGGCTTTCGGGCAAGATCAGCACGACGCCGCACAGCGCGAGAAAAGACAGCCCCGCGGCGACCCATGCCGGGCTCTCTACATCGGCGGCCGCCGGGCTGCTTCCGGCGAGAAACCCGGCCAAGGCGGGCCCGATAATAAACCCCAAGCCGAAGGCGGCGCCGATTAGGCCCATTCCTTTGGCCCGATCCTCCGGTTTTGTGATGTCGGCTATGTAGGCTTGCGCGGCAGCAATGTTGCCGGCGC